>JBAZFD010000251.1:1801-3889 GCA_041653575.1 Thermodesulfovibrionales bacterium | reverse complement strand
CCTATGACCTCCTCAGCCTTGTAGCCGTAAATCCTCTCCGCCCCTCTGTTCCAGCTCAGAATGATGCCTTCAGGGCTCTTACTGATGATGGCGTCGTCAGAGGACTCCACTATGGCGGAGAGCGTGTAAATGGCCTCATCGGACTTCGCACCGCTCCTGATGACCTCAACTGCGCCCTTGCGCCTCATGAGCGCGAAGGGGTGGTTCCTCACCACATCCAGCACATCCGCGGCTGTGCATCGCCCAAGGGCATAGGTGAAGATGGCGAGCATCCGGCGGTTCCCGATAATGCCGGTCACCGCTGTCTCATACTCCTCAAAGTCCTGCCAGTCCTTCTTCTCAAGCCAGCCGGCACTGCCTGCGCATCTCAGACCGTCGTATCCCCCGGCGAGGGCCTTCTCAAGCCTTCCGACCCAGCGGTTGAGCGCCCCCTGGAGATCGAACTGACCGTCCTTCAGATACCAGTCTGCAAAGGGGATAATTTCCATCAGTCCCTGCTGAAGAAAAGCGTCAGTATCAGGAACCGCCCTTCTCATCGCGGCAGCGGCGACATCAACGCTGAGGGGCTCAGGCACGACCCAGATGCAGCGCTCATTTGACTCCAACCCTGCCTTGAAATAGGGAACAAGCAGGTCCGTCAGGTCCTCTACGGTTTCATAGAACTGGCAGAAATGGGTCCCCCAACCGACATCTCCGAGGATTTCCACGCCTGATCTTCTGAGCTTTGTCTCCATACTCCTCCCACCCGAAAAGGTGAATCCTTCTATGCCCTGTTACCGATCATCGCTATGGCTGTCTGAAGACCCTCAGCCATTGTTGCCTTTGTGGTAATACCTGAGAGATCAATGCTGAGATTCACGATGGTCTGGGATATCCCCGCGCTGACACCTGTGATAATGCAGGCTGCTCCCATGAGCCGCGCCGCTAAGGCAGTGCGTATGAGATGGTTTGCCACGAAACTGTCCATGACAGGAATTCCTGATATATCCAGTATTGCCACCTTCGCCTGCTTTTCTTCTATGGCTGAGAGGAGGGTCTCCATAAGGAGCTCGGCCCTTTTGTTGTCCAGGATGCCGATCAGGGGCACCAGGACTATCCTCCCCCATATCTCCGCCACAGGCACGGAAACCTCCATAAAGGCCTTCTGCTGGTCCTGCAGGCGCCTATTTGCCTCTGCAAGCTCCGCTGTCCTCTCCAGCACCCGTTTTTCAAGCTCCTGCTGGGAATTTCTCAGGGCAGCCTCTGCCGCTTTTCTCTCGGTGATGTCTATTCCCATCCCCACAATATAGGTCTTATCCCTTTCCGTCATCCTGAATGCCGTGAAATAGTAGGGTATCTTCTGCCCTCCCTTTGTCACCAGCTCAGCCTCAGCCCGGGCCTCCCCTCTGACAACAGCCTCCTCAATCCTCCCGGCAATGAGCTTCCGGTCCTCTCCTGTAAAGAGGTCAAGGGGTATTAATCGGGCCATCTCATCAGAGGAATAGCCTGTAATATGTTCAAAGTTCCTGTTCCAACGGATGAATCCACCGGTCGCCTCGAAGGCATAGAACACGCCGGGAAGACTGTTTATAATGGATTCGGAAAACTGTTTTTCCCTCAGCAGATCTCCTTCTGCCGTCTTCAGCTCTGAAAGGGCCTTTTCACCGGATTTCTCTTCATCTCTCATCAAGGGCCTCCCCGGCTTCCCGGAACCGGCAGAAATGGATAAGCAATCGTACAATTTCCTGTTTCATAAAGAATTATCATGTTTCAGCCCGGCTGTCAACACGGCTATGGGAAGAGAGAAAAAGTGGAACATCTCGGCAGGGAAAGGATAGTGATTACAAAGACTGAAGGAAATAGCGCCTCAGCGAAGAAGAATCTCCATAAGGGGGAAGCTCAGCAGTTGTCGGTATGGGATACCAGTCTGCCGTCGGCCATTTCAAGGATGCGGTGGCACCTGCGGGAGAGGGACTCGTTGTGGGTGACGATGATGAAGGTGACTCCCTTCTTTTCATTGATCTCCATGAGGAGCCTGAAGAGCTCTTCGCCTGTGGAGCTGTCGAGGTTTCCTGTGGGCTCGTCGGCAAGGACAACAGCAGGGTCAAG
>JBAZFD010000251.1:0-1791 GCA_041653575.1 Thermodesulfovibrionales bacterium | reverse complement strand
GCGACCGCCACCCTCTGCTGCTCCCCTCCGGAGAGCTCGCCGGGCCTGTGGTCCTTCCTGGCAGAAAGCCCCAGCTCATCCAACAGGGTTTCTGCTCTTTCCCGCAGTTCCTTCTGACTTCCGACTTCAGACTTCAGACCTCTGGAAATCAGCCCCGGCATCATCACATTCTCAAGGGCGGTAAACTCAGGCAGGAGGTAGTGGAACTGGAAGATGAACCCTGTCACCCTGTTTCTGAAGGAGGCGAGGTCCCGGTCATTGAGGGAAAAAGGGTTGACCTCAGTGGCTCCGGGCTGGTAGGTGATCGTCCCTGCCGTGGGCCTGTCCAGGGTCCCCAGGAGATGGAGGAAGGTGCTCTTCCCCGCGCCTGAGACACCGACAATGCCCACCATTTCACCCTTTCCGATCCGGCAATCGATCCCCTTCAGGACCTTCAGCTCTCCGGCGGGGGTGAAATAGGACTTTTCAAGACCTTCTGCCCTGATAAGGTCTGTCATTCCTCGTCCTTACCGTCCTTCTCCCCTGCCAGCCCCTTGAACTTCTTCAGCATCAGATCCCTGATATCGTCGGCGGTTTCGGCGAGCTTCTCAGACCCCTGCCTCACGATGCCGCCTGTCTTTTTCCCCAGCCAGCGGAACTTCTCGCCGCCCTTGCCCCAGATGGCGATCCCCACAAAGAGGACCAGGCAGATCATGGTGAGACAGCCGACCCGTTTCAGGAAATCACACATCACTCATACCTCAAAGGCTCGACAGGGTTCATCCTGGCGGCATGATAGGAAGGGTAAAGCGTGGAAAGAAAGCTGATGAATATGGCGGAGAAAGAGACAACAATAAAATCCAGCGCCTTCATCTTCACCGGGAGCTTGCTGAGGTAATAGACGTCAGCCGGGAGCTTGATGATTTCATAGTTGTTGATGATCTTACCCAGGATGTATCCCCCTGTCATGCCGATAGCGGTCCCTGTGAGGCCGATGAGCAGGCCCTGGAGGATAAAGATCAGCATGATCCCGCCGCTCGTGGCGCCCATTGCCTTGAGAATAGCCACCTCTTTCTGCTTTTCCATCACATTCATCATGAGGGTGCTCACAATATTAAAGGAGGCTACAAGGACTATGAGTATAAGTATAACGAACATGGCGAACTTCTCCAAATTCAGGGCTGAGAAGAGGTTTTTGTTCATCTGCATCCAGTCCCTGACAAAATAGGGCATTGTCAGGCTCTTGTTGAGGGAGGAGCGGACAGAGGAGGCGGCATAGATGTCATCGAGCCGGAGCTCTATCCCGGTGACTGCGCTGCCGTATCCCAGGAATCCCTGGGCAGCCCTCATGTCCGTGAGGACCAGGCTCGAATCATACTCGAACATCCCCATCTCGAAGACTGCTGCCACACGGAACTGCTTCACCTTGGGGAGCATTCCCATGGGACCGATCTCACCCATAGGGGAAATGACATTCACCTGGTCTCCGGCGATTACCCCCAGGCTTGCCGCCAGCTCCCTTCCTATGACGATCCAGGGCCTTCCGTCCCTTTCCCTGAGGTCGCTGACACTGCCTTCCCTGATGTGGCCGAGGATCTCCGTGGTCCTGAGCTCTGTCCTGGGCTCAATCCCCCTCATGAAGACACCGGAGGCCTTCTGCCCCGAGGAGACCATCACCTGGCCGAGAACAAAGGGGGACATGGCAGTGACATGGGGCGCCCCTTTTATCTTGTCCATGACAGCGGGATAATCCTCCATGGTGCCCTTATAGCTCAACACCACGGCATGGGCGTTCGCCCCGAGGATTTTTTT
>JBAZFD010000250.1:0-3896 GCA_041653575.1 Thermodesulfovibrionales bacterium | reverse complement strand
CCGGCTTGAGGGGGACACCGCGCGCCACAGGGAGGGAACCGATGAGGCCGTTGGTGTAGGGATGGAGGGGATCGGCAAAGAGCTCATCCACAGGAGACTGCTCCATGATCCTTCCGGCGTACATGATCGCCACCCTGTCTGCGTGCTCGGAGATGATGCTCAGATCGTGGGTGATGAGGAGAATGGTCATCTCCCGCTCTCTTCTCAGCCCCTGGAGGAGCTCAAGGATCTGGGCCTGAATGGTCACATCAAGGGCGGTCGTCGGCTCGTCGGCTATGAGAAGGGAAGGGTTACAGGCGATTGCCATGGCGATCATCACCCTCTGCCTCATCCCTCCTGACATCTGGTGGGGGTAGTCCCTCACCCTCACCTCAGGAGAAGGGATCCGCACCGCCCGCATCAGCTCCACAGCCTTGTCCCTCGACTCCCTCCGGGAAATGTCAAAGTGGGTGGTCAGCGCCTCTGCGATCTGGTAGCCCACCCTCAGCACCGGGTTGAGCGAGGTCATCGGCTCCTGGAAGATCATGGATATGTCCTTCCCCCTGATTGCCCTCATCCGGTCTTCGGGAAGAGGGAGGAGATCCCGCCCCTGGAAGAGGATCTCCCCTTCGGCAAAGGCGTGAGGCGGGAGTATCCTGAGAATGGAGAGGGCGGTAAGGCTCTTGCCGCAGCCGCTCTCTCCCACAAGGCCGAAGACCTCTGCCCGGTTGATGCCCAGGGAGAGATCAGAGACTGTTTTCAACGGCCCGATGCCGGTCTCAAAGGAGATGGAGAGGTTATTCAGGGAAAGAAGATCAGGAATCATTCTCCCCTCAGATCACTGAAGCCATTGTCCCTTCCTGTCCATTTATCAAAATGGCCCTGCTTCACAAGCGTTGCGAGCTGGGATTTCAGTTTGGGCAGGTAGTGTTTAGCCGTTTTCCAGACGATTTCATTATCAACCCCGAAATATTCATGGACTATCTTGTTTCTCATGCCTACAATTTCTCTCCATGGAACGTCAGGGGTTTTGTCTCTCATGACTTTGGGAATATGATTGGCTGCTTCGCCCACAATCTCGATACTCCGGACTACAGCGTTTATTGTTTTTTTGTCGTGAAGGAAGTCTTTAAAACTCATGCCCTTAATAAACGTCCCCACATCATCAATGCTCTGGAGAATATCATTGAGATAATCCAGGTACGTTCTTTTCCTCATATATAGACAACTTCTTCAAGAATCTGCTTGCCGATACAAGGCTTGAGGGCTTTTTTCGTTACAAGATCAACCTTTTTACCCAGCAGTCCGGAAAGATATCCCTCCAGCCGAAGAAACTCTATGAAATCAGGTGATTTCCTGTATTCAACCAGTATATCGATATCGCTTTTTTCCCTCTGCTCACCTCTGACAAAAGAGCCAAAAATACCGATGGTTTTCACCCTGAATTGAGACTCCAGCACGTCCTTGTGCAATGCTATGATCTGTTTTGCCTCGGCAAGGGTCTTCATCTCACCTTCCCTCGATCTCTGTTTCAGGGAATAACTGTTTGGGATTATTTTGTTTCAGAACAGAACAATTGTCAAGCCCCGAAATTCTCGGGCATATCATAACAGGCTCAGGATGGTGAGGATGATGAAGGCGAAGAGGAGGATTGCGCCCCCTGCAAGGGCTTTGATCTTTCCGTGGCTGCCCCGGTCGAGGGAAGGGATCATGAAGAGGAGGATGACGAAGAACAGGGGGAGAATCACTGTCCCGATGACGGTGGTATTGCCGGGAAAGTATTTCACCAGCTGGAAGAGCCAGAGGAAGTACCATTCAGGTTTGGGCTGAAAAGGCCGGGAGAGGTCTATCTCCCTCCCTATGGCAGGGGGAAAGAGCAGGCTGACAATGATGATGAGCTCCAGGGTCACAAGAACGGCAAAGATGACCTCAGGGAGGTAATCGGGATAGAACCTTCTTCCCTGCTTCATTTCGCCTTTCTTCTCTTCACCCATCAGTCTTCACCCCTTACCTTTTTCTACAGCGGCCTTGCGATCCCCTGCCTCTTCACCATGTGGAAGTGGGCCCAGAGGATCACCGCCATGGCAAAGGGAAGGTAGAGAATATGGAGGCTGTAGAACCTGATGAGCGTTGGGCCTCCCAGATCAAGGCCGCCCCGCAGCATATACATGAGGTATTTGCCCGCGAGAGGAATTGTACCCATCATGGAAGTCCCCACCTCGGTTGCCCAGTATGCCTTCTGGTCCCAGGGGAGGAGATATCCGGTAAAGCCCGAAGCCATGGCGATGATAAGGCTCAGGGAACCGGCAAGCCAGTTCAGCTCCCTGGGAGGCCTGTAGGCCCTGTGAACAATGACCCTCAGGGTATGAAGGAGGATAAAAACGATGAAGAGTGTGGCAGCCCATTTGTGAAGGGACCTGATGAGCCATCCCAGGGGGACCTCGTTCGTGATCATCACTACAGAGTTGAAGGCCTCTTTTTCCGAGGGGATGTAGTAGAGGGAGAGAAGAAGACCTGTACAGGCAAGGATGAGGAAGCAGGTGAAGGCCATCCCACCCATGCAGTAGGCGTAGCCGATGGTCTCAGGTATGCTCCTCCTGAGGAATCTCTTGTGGGGCTCCCTGATGCCGAAACGGCTGTCTATCCGATCAAATATCCTGCCCATACCTCACACTGCAATCCCCACATAGACCTTTTCCTGCTCTACCTTCCAGGGCAGCTCAGTAAGGGGCCTGGGAGGGGGGCCTCCGAGCACAGTTCCGTCCATGGCGTATCTCCCGCCGTGGCAGGGACAGAGGAACTCCCGCCTGTTGCTGTCCCAGTTCACCATGCAGCCCAGGTGGGTGCAGACCGGGGAAAAGATGGTTATCCCCTTTCCAGAGGCTGCCAGATAGACCCGGCTGCTGATCCTCCTCTCCCCGAGGTCATAGGAAAAATCCACCTTCCTCACCCCCTTCCGGGGAAGATCAGCCTCATCCATGAGGAAGAAGTACCGGACCTTTTTCTCCTGCATCCGGGAAGGGTAGATATACCACAGGACTGCCGCGAAGAACGCGGCCAGGGCAATAAAAAAGCCCCTGACCGCGTCTCTAAGAAACTCCCGCCTCTTCATCGGGCGACTGAGGACTCACCTCTACTCCTGAGTGTTCAGGGAGTCGTGGAAGGGCTTGCCGATCTTGAAATGAAGGACCTTTTTCGGAGGGACCTGCACGGTCTCCCCGGTCCTGGGGTTCCTGGCTGTCTTGGCCTTCCGCTGCTTGAGCCTGAACTTTCCGAACCCCCTGATCTCTATCTTCTCTCCCCTGGCAAGGGCGTCCTTCATCCCGTCAAAGATGGTATTGATAATGGTCTCCACCTGCTTTGCTGTGAGACCTTCAAGTCTTTCCGTCACATTCTCTATAAGAACCGATTTTGTCATGAATGCCTCCTTCAGTCAAATCCGGTCACGGATTGGATTTGTCGAAACCGTAAAAACCTTGCCGCCCCGCTCTGTTCAGGGCTGATAGATATACTTCATCTTTGAGCTGGGAGCTACCTGGGAGGCGCCTTCCACCAGCCTCTTGCCGATGATATCCCAGAAAGAGGGCTTCTCCTCTTTGGTGACGATATCAGGCTCACCCTTGATCCCAGCCTCCCTGGCTGCAATCCTGATGGCGTCCTGGAAAGTGCCCAGTTCATCCACCAGCCCCAGCTTCAGGGCCTGGCTCCCGGAGAAGACCCTGCCGTCGGCCAGCTCCTTCACCCTGCTGAGGGGAATTTTTCTGCCTTCCGACACCGCCTGCATGAACTGGCCATGGAGATCATCCATCACCCCTTCAAGGATCTGCCGCTCCTCGGACTTCAGATCCCTGAAGATAGAGGCCATGTCCTTTAACTTTCCGCTCTTGACCACATCGGCCTTCACGCCGAGCCTGTCC
>JBAZFD010000249.1:0-3913 GCA_041653575.1 Thermodesulfovibrionales bacterium | reverse complement strand
ACAAAGCCTGTGCAGGCCCTGGTGATCTTCTCAATCCTCTTCCCGGTGGATGTGGGCGCGATAAGGAAGATAGTGTCCAGACCCTTTGCCTTTGAGGCCATGGTGAGCTCCTGTGCCTCTTCAGGGGGGAGATCGGGGATGATGACCCCGTCAACTCCGGCATGGACTGCGTCAGCTACGAATCTCTCCAGGCCGTACCTGAGGACAGGGTTGTAGTAGGTCATGAGGACGATGGGGATCCGGGTCTTCTCCCTCAGCTCCTTCACCAGGCCGATCACCTTTGTGAGGGTAACGCCTGCCTTCAGCGCCCTTTCAGCCGCGTGCTGTATGGTAGGCCCGTCGGCAACAGGGTCGGAAAAGGGGACTCCCAGCTCGATGATATCTGTGCCGCAGCGCTCAAGGAGCAGCACATTTCCCCTTGTCCGCTCAAGGTCGGGATCTCCTGCCATGATATAGGCGATGAAGGCCTTCCTGCCTTCTTTCTTCAGCTCTGCGAATCTCTTTTTTATCCTGCTCATCTCAGATCCCCTTCATGGCAGCGATCTGCTGCACGTCCTTGTCGCCCCTGCCTGAGAGGTTGACGATGATGACCGCCTCTTTCGGGAGGGCAGGTGCGAGCTTCACCGCCTCTGCAATGGCATGGGATGACTCCAGGGCAGGGATGATCCCCTCTGTCCTGGAAAGGAGCTCAAAGGCTGCCAGGGCCTCGTCATCTGTGGCATAGGTGTATCTGACCCTTTCGGAATCCTTCAGGAATGAGTGCTCCGGCCCCACTGATGCGTAGTCCAGACCGGCTGAGACTGAGTGGGTGCCGAGGACATTGCCGTCGTCATCCTGGAGGAGGTAGCTCTTGCATCCCTGGAGCACACCAACCGATCCTCCTGAGAACCGTGCAGCATGCTCACCTGTCTCCACGCCTTTGCCCCCTGCTTCAACTCCTGTCATCTGCACAACGTCATGGAGGAAGGGGTAGAAGAGCCCCATGGCGTTGCTCCCTCCTCCCACACAGGCGATGAGATGGTCAGGAAGCCTCCCCTCTGCCTTGAGGATCTGTCTCTTTGCCTCTTTGCCGATCACTGACTGGAAGTCGCGGACCATCATGGGGAAAGGGTGGGGGCCGAAGACCGTCCCCAGCACGTAATGGGTCGTCCTCACATTGGTTGTCCAGTCCCTCATCGCCTCGTTGATCGCATCCTTGAGGGTGCGGGAGCCGATATGGACCTCCGTGACTTTTGAGCCGAGGATCTTCATCCTGAAGACATGGAGGGCCTGTCTCTTTGCGTCGTCAGAGCCCATATAGATATCGCAATCAAGTCCTACGAGGGCCGCGCCTGTGGCTGTGGCAACGCCGTGCTGGCCTGCCCCTGTCTCGGCAATCACCCTCTTTTTGCCCATCCTCCTGGTGAGGAGGGCCTGGCCGATGGCATTATTGATCTTGTGTGCGCCGGTATGGGCGAGGTCTTCCCTCTTGAGGTAGACCTTTGCGCCACCCAGGTGCGCAGAAAAACCCTTTGCGTGGTACAGGGGAGTGGGCCTCCCGATATATGACTCCTGGAGATCCTTCAGCTCTTTCTGGAATGCGGGGTCCTTTTTCGCCGCTGCATAGGCCGACTCAAGCTCGCTGAGGGCGGGCATAAGCGTCTCAGGTGCGAATCTCCCCCCGTACTGGCCGAAGTAACCCCTTGTGTCCGGCAGATTCTTTTTCGATTTAATGGGAATCCTCCAATTGTTTCTGAAGAAAAAGGTTATGTATTATATCATAAGTCAGAAAGAGAAACTTCCACGTCTGAACTGAGATCACAGGGAGGAAATTATGGAGACCAAGATCCTTTTGTCGGAAAAGGAGATGCCGAGGCAGTGGTACAACATCATGGCAGACATGCCGAACCTTCCCAGGCCCCCCCTTCATCCCGGCACGCGCCGGCCTGCCGGTCCTGATGACCTGAAGCCGATCTTCCCCATGGCGCTCATCGAGCAGGAGGTATCCCGGGAGAGATGGATTGACATTCCTGAAGAGGTGCTTGATATCTATACCCTCTGGAGGCCTTCCCCCCTTTTCAGGGCAAGGAGGCTTGAGGCTGCGCTCAAGACCCCGGCCAGGATCTATTACAAGTACGAGGGCGTCAGCCCGGCAGGGAGCCATAAACCCAACACCGCCATCCCCCAGGCGTACTACAACAAGAAGGCGGGGATAAAGAGGATCGCCACCGAGACCGGCGCAGGCCAGTGGGGATCGTCAATGGCCCTGGCCGGGAGCCTCTTCGGCCTCGATGTCACGGTCTATATGGTCAAGGTGAGCTACAACCAGAAGCCCTACAGGCGGATCGCCATGGAGACCTGGGGCGCTACAGTCCATCCGAGCCCCTCAACGGTCACCAACTCAGGCAGAAAGGCGCTGGAGGCCGATCCTGACAGCCCCGGCAGCCTGGGTCTTGCCATATCAGAGGCGGTGGAGGATGCCGCCACCCGTTCAGACACGAACTATGCCCTCGGTTCTGTGTTGAACCACGTCCTTCTTCATCAGACCATCATAGGTCTTGAGTCAAAGAAGCAGATGGCATTGGCTGGGGATTACCCCGATATTGTTATTGCCTGCAGCGGCGGCGGCAGCAACCTCGGCGGGGTCGCCTTCCCCTTCCTCTATGACAAGATCCATGGGAAAGAGCTGAGGGCCATAGCTGTGGAGCCCTCTTCCTGCCCAACGCTCACAAAGGGCGAGTTCAGGTACGACTTCGGCGACACTGCGGGGCTCACCCCCCTGATGATGATGTACACCCTGGGTCATGACTTCATGCCTCCCGGCATCCACGCAGGAGGTCTCAGGTACCACGGGGAGTCTTCCCTGGTCTCCCAGCTCTGCCATGACGGGCTCATCGAGGCACGGGCCTACGGCCAGCTCGCCTGCTTCGAGGCTGCCCTCATCTTTGCAAAGACAGAGGCGATCATTCCCGCGCCTGAGAGCTCCCATGCCATAAAGGCTGCCATAGATGAGGCTCTGCTCTGCAAAGAGGAGGGAAAGGAGAAGTGCATTCTCTTCAACCTCAGCGGCCACGGGTACCTGGACCTGGCTGCCTATGCGGACTATACAGCCGGGAAGCTGGTGGATTATGAGTACCCTGACGAGGCGATCAGGGCGTCGCTGGCGAAGCTGCCGGTGATATAAAGAAGAGGCAGTTGGAAGAGCGGGCATTCGCTAAGGAGCTCCCTTTTCTGCCGTTGTAGGCTCATTGCGCTACAGCCGTGAAACTCGCCCTTTGGGCTCAAACAGTCACGGCTGTGGCCGCTCCATTTCGCTGACAACGGCGACGAAAAGGGACCTAAGTCGCTCATACCCACTCTTCCAACTGCCTGAACGAGGAGAACAAGAATGATCAGGATAAAGATTTGCGGGATAACGAATGTCGAGGATGCTTTGGCGGCTGTGGAGTATGGGGCAGATGCCCTGGGTTTTGTGTTTTACGATAAGAGCCCCAGAAATGTCAGTCCTGAGAGGGCGAGGGAGATCATCAGCCATCTTCCCCCCTTTGTCACTACCGTCGGGGTCTTTGTGAACGAAGAGCCCGAGAGAATTCGGGAGATCATGGCAATCTCAGGTATTCAGATACCACAGCTCCACGGAGAGGAGACCCCTGAGGCGTGCAGGCAATGGCTGAGACCGATCAAGGCCTTCAGGGTAAGCGACTTTTCGGACCTCAGGATACTCGAAAAGTACAAAGCCTCGGCCTTTCTCCTTGACACCTATTCCTCCCAGGAATACGGAGGGACAGGCCAGGTCTTCAACTGGGATATCGCCTCAGAGGCGAAGAGGTTCGGCAGGATCATCCTCGCCGGCGGGCTGACACCTGAGAACATCGGGAGGGCTGTCAGCCACGTGAGACCCTATGCCGTGGATGTGAGCAGCGGCGTAGAGGCC
>JBAZFD010000248.1:0-3924 GCA_041653575.1 Thermodesulfovibrionales bacterium | reverse complement strand
TCATGGACAACAATGATCTTGTTCTCCTTGGCGAAGTCCACCACCTTGGTGAAAAACTCAAGCCCATCCACCACCGCTGTTGTGGGGTTATGGGGGAAGTTGATGATGAGCATCTTCGGCCTGGGCCAGCTCTTTTTGAAGGCCTTCTCCATCTCATCGAAGAAATCAATGCCGGGCCCGATGGGCACGCTGATGACCTCGCCTCCGGCGATGATGACGCTGTAAGGATGTATGGGGTAGGCCGGTGTGGGGGTCATGACCACATCACCGGGCTGGATCGTTGCAAGGGCAAGGTGGGAAAGCCCCTCCTTCGACCCGATGGTGACCACAGCCTCGGACTCGGGATCCAGGTCTACGTCGAACCGCCTCTTGTACCATTCAGTAATGGCCACCCTCAGCTGGGTGATTCCCTTGGATGCTGAATACCTGTGGTTCTTGGGGTTGCTGGCCGCTTCACAGAGCTTGTCCACGATATGCTTGGGCGTGGCCATGTCGGGGTTTCCCATACCCAGATCTATAATATCCTCGCCCCTCCTACGATAGTCCATCTTGAGGGAGTTGACTATGGCGAAAACGTAGGGGGGAAGTCTCTTGATCCTGTTGAACTCAAACATTGGCACAATCCTCCGATTCCAGGCAAGAGGGGCGTTATGCTCTCTCCTGATGGTCCTGGGCTATATTGGCTGTCTCATACATCTCTTCCGCGTTCATGGAGCTTCTGACAAGGGGACCTGAGGCGACGAATTCAAAGCCCAGAGCGAGGGCAAGCGACTTAAGCTCTTCAAAGACCTCAGGTTTTATGTATTCTACAACAGGGAGATTCATTTTTGAAGGTCTGAGATACTGCCCTATGGTAAGGAGGCTGCACCCGGCATCCCGAAGGTCCCTGAAAAGGTCCGTGAGCTCTTCAATGGTCTCGCCGAGCCCTACCATCAGGCCTGACTTGGTCTTCACCTCAGGGGCGATCTCCTTCGCAGCCCTGAGGAGATCGAGGGTCCGCCTGTAATCGGCCTGGGGCCTCACTCCGGCATAGAGCCTCGGCACTGTCTCCACATTATGATTGAAGACATCAGGCCGGGCCTCAAGGACGGTTCTCACCGATTCAGTATCACCTTTGAAGTCAGGGACAAGGACCTCCACCCGCGTCTCAGGCAGCTCTGCACGGAGCGCCCTGATGGTTGCTGCAAAATGGGCAGCTCCCCCGTCGGGCAGGTCATCACGGGTCACGGAGGTGACCACCACATATTTGAGCTCCAGCTCCTTTGCCGCCTCAGCCACCCTGCGGGGTTCCTCAGGGTCAAGACAGCCCGGTCTCCCGGAACTCACAGAGCAGAATCCGCAGTCCCTGGTGCAGGTGTCGCCCATGATCATAAAGGTGGCGGTGGGCTTTGAAAAACAGTGCCCCTTGTTGGGGCAGCGGGCCTCTTCGCAGACCGTAGTGAGCCTGTGGCTCCTCAGGAGGTTCTTGGTCGGATGAAGCCCTGTTGATCGCGTTTTTATCCAGTCAGGCAGTCGCATAGTGTAATAAGATACAGGAAGGAAAAGGAAAGTTGCAAGAAAAGAACGGAAGAACAGTCTATTGAAGGTATATATAAGGGGCCCGGAGAACGGGCCCCATCTTTTAGTTAGATTTTTACGACGTTGGAAGCCTTGGGTCCCCTGTCCCCTTCGACAATGTCGAACTGGACCCTCTGGCCTTCTGCCAGTGTCTTAAAGCCGTCATTCTGAATGGATGAATAGTGCACGAACACATCAGGTCCGCTGTCCTGCTGAATGAAACCAAAACCCTTCGCCTCGTTAAACCACTTTACCTTCCCTTCAAAACCCATGCTGCAACGTCCTCCTTCTTTTTACCTGGTATACAGGTTACTGAACCCCTTCATGTTCGGGATTTCAAGTTATACCACGGAAAGACGGCAAATGTCAAAAATTTTTTCATCTTTTTTTTGCCTCCTCCCAGAGGCTGTCCATTTCCTCCAGAGACATGTCAGAGAGGCTTTTCCCCTGCTCCGCAGCGGAGATCTCAATGTGCCGGAAACGGGATATGAACTTGCTGATTGTCTTCCTCAGGGCGTCCTCTGGGTTTACCCCCACAAACCTCGATATGTTCACGAGACTGAAGAACAGGTCCCCCAGCTCGTCCTCTATCTCCGGCTGCTCCTTCTTCTCAAGGGCCTCCCTGAATTCCGCCAGCTCTTCCTCCAGCTTCTCCATCACATCATCCACCTTCTGCCAGTCGAAGCCCACGCGGGAGGCCCGCGCCTGGATCCTGTGGGCCCTGATGAGGGCAGGCAGCTCTTTGGGGATGCCTTCGAGGATGGACTCCCGCATCTTCCCCTCCTCCTTTTTCCTCTGCTCCCACTGCTGAATCACCTCTTCAGAGGTCTCAAACCTCTCAGCGCCGAAGACATGGGGGTGTCTGGAGGTCATCTTGTCCGCGATTCCCTGAATCACATCAGCGGCTGAAAACTCCCCCCGCTCCTCTGCTATCTGGCAGTGAAAGACGATCTGGAAAAGGAGGTCGCCCAGTTCCTCCTGCATCATCTTCGGGTTATCCTCGTCAATCGCCTCAAGGACCTCGTAGGTTTCCTCTATAAGGAAGGGCTTGAGGGACTCCCTGGTCTGCTCCCTGTCCCAGGGGCAGCCGTTCTCAGCCCTGAGGGCGGCCATGATATCAAGCAGCCTCTGAAGGTTCGCCCCTGCCATGCTACACCAGATCCACGATCTCAGCCGTCATGGTCCGGAGATCCGCAACAGCCACGGTGGCCCTCCTCTTGACCCAGCCGCAGAGCTCGCCGGGGTTCACGATGAGGGTATTGTTCTCCCTCCTGATCTCAGGCACATGGGTGTGGCCGAAGACAATGAGGTCGAAGTTGCCGCTGGCAGCCAGGTCATCCACCACGTCAGGCTCGTGCATCACCACAATCCTCTTCCCGTCGAGGGTGAGCTTGTAAGGCTGGGTGTAAACCCTCTCCTGAGAGAGCTTCCTCATGAGAACCCTTTCTCCGTCATTGTTCCCGAATATACCGGTGAAGCCGCCTTCAAAATGCTTCAGCACCCTCCAGGTGAAGGGAGAGGTAAAGTCTCCTGCATGGATGATATGCTCCACCTGCCTCTCTTTGAAGAGGTCTATTGTCTTCTGCAGATTATCTAAATGGTCGTGACTGTCGGAGATGATGCCGATGATCATAAGGCCTCCATGGTTGGAAAAGATGGAGCCATTGTATCACAGGCGACCCGGCGGCGCAACCGTGATTGAGACAGAGCAAAGGCACTATAGGAGGTCCATAGAAAATTGCGCGTTCAACAGCTTCACCCTCTATCACCCCAGTCTCCCAACTCTGAGGAAGAGGTGAATTCCCCCTTAGAAAAGGGGGATCAAGGGGGTTGTGAATTTTCTGCAGTCAAGTTCTGCAAAGAAGAGGGCAGGTAGAAAACAGACACACCCCCCTGCACCCCCTTTTCTAAGGGGGAATGGAGAGAGAATGAACACACAACAGGCTTCATGCTCCTTATAGTGCCTTTGCCCTGGTATTGAGACGACTCCTCTTCCATGATATTGTAGAAGCGAGGAACGTTAGAAAAGGAGGGATACAATGCGGGTGATCGGCAACTTTCTCTGGTTTATCCTCGGAGGAGTAGTCATGGGTCTTGGATGGTGGGTTGCCGGACTGCTGGCCTATCTGTCGATTGTCGGCATCCCCTGGGGAAAGGCCTGCTTTGTCATAGGCCAGTTCACCTTTTTCCCCTGCGGTATTCAGCACCTGAAGCTGGCCGCCATCGCCCCCATCGGCAAGACAAGCGTCCCAAAGAAAACGGCAGAGGCAGCACGCAAGGCCAATGCGGAATCCAGTCTTTCTCAACGGCATACCGGATCCCACGGTCAAGCCGTGGGATGACAAAATCTGAATTTATGGGACTGAC
>JBAZFD010000247.1:0-3934 GCA_041653575.1 Thermodesulfovibrionales bacterium | reverse complement strand
TCTGGATCTCGGTAAGGATCTTCTTCATCTCCTTCTTGGTCTCGTCGGTGATGACCCTGGGACCGCGGGTGAGGTCGCCGTACTGGGCGGTGTTGCTGATGGAATATCTCATATTGGAGATGCCGCCTTCGTAGATGAGGTCAACGATGAGCTTCATCTCATGGAGGCACTCGAAGTAGGCCATCTCAGGGGCATAGCCAGCCTCGACGAGGGTCTCGAAACCGGCCTGGATCAGGGCAGAGACGCCGCCGCAGAGGACTGCCTGCTCGCCGAAGAGGTCTGTCTCGGTCTCTTCCTTGAAGTTCGTCTCGATGATGCCCGCCCTTCCGCCGCCGTTGGCAGAGGCATAGGCGAGGGCCACTTCCTTGGTGTCTCCTGCCGCATCCTGGTGCACGGCGATGAGGCTGGGGACTCCGCCGCCCTTGGTGTACTCGGATCTCACCAGGTGTCCCGGTCCCTTGGGGGCTGCCATGAAGACGTTGGCGTCAGCGGGAGGCACGATCTGGCCGAAGTGGACGTTGAAGCCGTGGGCAAAGGCAAGGTACACGCCCTTCTTCATGTTCGGGGCGATCTCGTTTCTGTACACCTCGCCCTGAGTCTCATCGGGAAGGAGGATCATGATCACGTCAGCGATCTTTGCAGCCTCTGCGGGCTCCATCACCGGGAATCCGGCTGCAACAGCCTTGTCCCAGCTCGATCCCTTCCTGAGCCCGATGGTCACGTCCATCCCGCTGTCCTTGAGGTTGTTGGCGTGGGCATGGCCCTGGCTGCCGTAACCTACAATGACTATCTTTTTCCCCTTTAATTTCTCGGGATTGGCGTCCCTGTCATAGTAAACAGTTATCATCTATTCCTCCGTATAAAAAATTATGTCCTATTATAGTACATTTCAAAAAAAATGTTTTCCGGGGAGCAGCGGACAGTCAGCTACTGTTTTACCTTGAAATCAAATGATTATTGCGATCATCTTTCCCAAGGCTTATTTCTCAATTAGCCCCTGCAGCTTGTCGTATAATGCCTGAGTTTTGGCAGTTATGCCCTGACGGTCAAGGGGCTCTTCTGTAAAACCATACTCGGCATACCTGAACTGAACTGCAAAGGCGTTCAGGTCAACAAAATCCCACAGCTCGGTCACGTCACATTTGAGATCCTCAAGCTGTATCAGCAGTAAACGCAGGTCATGCTTCACCGGATACTCCTCGCCCAGAGCCGCAATCCACGCCTTCAATGTCTTTTCTACCGACTGTTGGGCATGAAACCCGAAGATCTCCTCAGGAAAGGCCTCTGCGTTCATCATATTCTTCAGGGCAATGAGGTCTTTCCCTGCCATGATGAGCAGCCCCTTTGCTTCCTCAGGCCCGCTCATACATGACCCTGCCTTCCCTTACAGCATGAGAGATCACATGGTTTCTGGCGCCTGTCCAGATTTCAAGCTCATCCTTGCTGTACACAAGGACATCCATAGGAATCCGGAACCCTTTCAGGTGACGATGGATATTGCCTATCTCCCGTCTCCTGCTCCGTGATGCGCCAAAAGGAGCGTCTTCAACAACCATGAAGTCAAGAGCAGACTCAGGACCGGCATAGCCCTTCACGTAGGAGCCGAAGAGGATGACCTTGAGGGGATGGACAGCATCAACGATTGCCTTCGTTATCTCTCTCAGCATATCTTCGGTAACGATATCCATTGACGCCTCCTTTCTCTTTGTCCTCTATTTTAGCAGGATTCTCTTATTTCCCAACTGTCCAGAGCCCCTTCAGCGTGTAATAGACAGTCCTCGGCTCCACGCTGTCCAGGTCTGAGCCGTTGGGGAGCAAGCGCACGATGCCCCACCATTCAGCATTGTTTGTCCCGTCTGGCTGTGCCTTGTCCGCATTGCCGCAGACGCCGTGCTGGGCAGCTCCATCAGGACAGGCAGCTGAAGCATACTTTCCCTTCCACCATTCGTCTGAGTATTCCGTCACCACCCCTCCGAAGCAGAGATCGGCGTTGGCCGCGATCTCGCTCCAGAGCTGTTTTGCATAGTCGGCCTGTGCAGGCGTTCCGGTCCGTTCGTACTCGTCCTTCTTCGCGCTGTCATAGGCGTCTATGCCGAAGCCGGTGATGACAAGGGGCTTTGTGCTCGCTGTCTTGTAGTCGCTGAAGAGCGTCCCGAAGCTGCTCCCCCTGTATGTGGTGATCCCCCAGGCGTCGAGGGAGGAGAGCTTGCTGTCATAGGCTATTATGGTTGTAATGGCCTTGTCTCCTGAGAGGTTCGCTGTGACAGGGTGGGCTGAAGCCCCCTCTTCATTATGGGCCTCTGCCGCCATTTCGTTGATGAGACTGAAGAGCTGGTCAGGGTCATAGCCCTGATCTGCCTCAATCGTCCAGAGGAGGATGGCGGGATGGTTCTTATGGACAGAGACCATCTGCCTGAAATCTGCCTTGATCTTCTCCCTCACAGTGCCGGAAGACAGGGGATCAATGTCCTGCCCAGCACCGATCCGGTATCCGGCGATGACCGAGATGGGGCTGACGCCGCCGTTGTATGCCTTGTCGAGGAACGAGGTGTGGTCAGCCGCTATGTCCGAGAGCCGCAGAGAAAGGGTGTTCGCCCCCATATCCCGCAAGAGCGGTAGGTCCCTGTCATGAATTGTGGTGTATGCAGAGCTGAAGTAGTCACCGTAGGGAGGCTGAGCCTCAGGGTCTGAGCCAATCGGGATGGGGGAGTAGAGCACCCCCCTGATGGTAAAGGGCGCGCTGTTCACCATGAGCTGTCTTCCCTGGAAGGAGACTGAGATAGGCGCAGTCGTTGCCGCTACGGTCCTGGAAGGGCTTGCGCTCTGCGGCTGAGCGCTTGCCACTGCATTTGACGTGAAGGTGGCTGTCACTGTCTTTGCCTTGTTCATGGTCACCTTGCACTGTCCTGCCCCTGTGCAGGCCCCTGACCAGCCGGAGAAGGAGTAGCCACTGACAGGGGTTTGTGTAAGGGTGATCACTGTCCCCAGGGCATAGGCCTGTACACAGTCTGCCCCGCAGTTTATGCCCGCAGGTGTGCTCTTCACCGTCCCCTTGCCTGTGCCTGCCTTCTTCACCGAAAGGGTGCTTGAGGGCACAAGGAGGCTCAGCCTGTTCCCCGCAGCGTCATAGGTAAACTCCTCGGTCAGCCCGTTACCGTAGTCCGCCTTCGTGATTCTGTTGAGACTGTCGTAGGTGTAGGTGGCAGTAACGCCGAATGCGCTGCCCCAAAGGGCAAGGACCGCCATCGCTGCCACAGGGACCGTAAGCATTCTATTCTTCATAGTATTCCCCCTTGTCGTCATTCGTCTTTCGTTTTTCTCCGTCATTGCGAGCGTAGCGAAGCAATCTCTCCGTGGCTGCAAGACCAAAAGACGAGATTGCTTCGCTGCGCTCCTAAGGAACTCATGGGGCATGCCCCTGTTCCTTTTAGCAAGGATGCCCGGCCACGGGGATAGGGGGCTCGCAATGACAGACAAGGAGCTTACTCGCCACTCCTCGCATTTAAAATCCTAGAGCATCAGCAGCCCAATTTATCGTATTCTCAATGCCTTGCCCACTAACATCAAAGGCATCAAAAGTAAGATTATTAAGAACTACAGCAGTAGTTGACGTAACGCCTTCTGTTAAAGAATTTAGGGCTGCATCAGGATTTTGAAGCGCGAAACTCAAATTATCTCCTATATGCTTATACGCATTTATTAAGTCGTTGCCGGTATAACCTCTCTTCTTGCCTTCATCAAATCCACCCTTCACCAGATCGTAGACGATTTTATAATCCAAGACATTTGCAATTTTTCCTGCGACTCCAACACGAGGAGCGCGTCTCCAATACCCCCTCTTGTCATGAACAATTTTCCAGTTGTGAGCATCGCTCAATAATCCTGTCGCTACCTGCCCCATCTTAGACCACCAATCGGCTTCAATGGCATCGAT
>JBAZFD010000246.1:0-3946 GCA_041653575.1 Thermodesulfovibrionales bacterium | reverse complement strand
AAGATGACGGCGATGATGCTGAAGCAAAAGGCCATAACCTGTATCGGGATCTGGGGGAAGAAACCCACAGAGAGGGCGCATCCCAGGGCCGCGCCTGCTGATATGCCCATGATGAAGGGATCAACAAGGGGGTTCCTGAATATCCCCTGGAGGGTCGCCCCTGAGCCTGAGAGCGCCAAACCCACGAGACCGGCGAGGATCACACGGGGGAGCCTGATGTCCATGATAATCGCCTTTTCAGGGAGATCCTGGGCCGGGGCGAAGGGCCAGAGCTCGCGGAAGATGACCTCAAGGACCATGAGAGGCTCTATGCTGTAGGCCCCGAGGAAGAGGGAGAGCCATCCTGCAAGGAAAGGGGAAAGAAGGATCGCTGCGAGGAGGGGAGACTTAGCCTTCAATACACTGCACCTGCCTGTAGGGAATATGAAAGACTGTATGATAGAAGATCTCAGGCCTTCTCTTCAAATCAAAATCCCCGCAAAGCTCAGTCCGGGTCCTCTCGGCCATCCGGATTACCGGAGGCGCAAGACAGCAAAGCAGCGAACAGCAATCATCAGAATCCTACGAATCATCTCTCCTCCACCAGTACATACCCACATGGCTGTTTTCGTTTCTCCAGATATGCTCTCCGTCAAAGGTCAGGCCCGCCTTTATCTCCTCCTCATCATCTTTCGATCTTTATGACTGGCTCACTTCCTTCACAGAGCCCTTTGGGGACAATGTAGGACCGGGGATAGCCCGAAGACTCCCTGTCATCCTCTTTCCTCCTGTCTTCCGGCATGTTCTCTGCCTTCCCCTCTCCCTCCGGGGAAGGCGCGGTTATCCTGCCCTCGGGCGTGGACGAGCTTTCTTCCTTGTCCTGTGGAACGGGTTCAGCGGCATTCAGGCCGGTAAGGTCAAACTGAAGAAAGAGCAGAACAAGGAAGATCATATCTTTTACCATGGCAGAAAAGAAAGGCTGGCCATGGCCAGCCTTTCTGAGAATCAACACATCTCTCATGTTTTTTGCTTTTCTCCGGGAGCCGCCTCCATCTCAGGGTGCATCTCCTTGTGCCTGTCCCCGGTAACGGCGTACCTCAAAGTCTCCCTGTACAGTTCAAAGTGCTTGGCGTTGTCCGCCTTTATCTCTCCCAGTCTGTCACCCGGCCTGGCGGGGGTGACGGTGACGACGGTGTCGTACCAGCCCTGGGAGCCGCCTATGGGGTCGGCGGAGACAGGAATGATGTCGTTGGGATTCACCGCGACGGAGCTCCACCAGATGTTCTGCATATCAGTATCCTCCGTGCCGCCCCAGGGGGCTTCAGCCTCATTCTTCCTGGCCGTTGCCACCCTGCCGAACTGTGACCCTTGCGTGTTTGAGACAGCCACCACCTGCGGGTGAATCCCCTCTGTGACCTTTGCCTTTGTGACCATGTACCCCACGGGGCTCGTGATCCTCACGAGGTCCCCGTCCTTTATGCCCGTCTTCTCAGCCGTGGCGCGGTTTATCCAGGCGGGGTTGCTGTGGACGATCTCGGAGAGCCACTTGATGTTTGCGGTCCGGGACTGGACATGAACATTCCACTTGAATGTGGTGAGGATCATCTCACCTTCCTTCAACCGCGAGGAGCCGTCCTTGTTCCAGTGCCAGGGATGGGGCTTGAAGACCGGAAGGGGATTGAAGCCGTACTTCTCGTACTCGTCCACGGAGAGATATATCTTCCCGTCTGAGGTGCCGAAGCCGGTGTATCTCTTCCCCCTGACCTCAGCCTTGCCCTTGGGGTCCTCCTTTTTGTAGAGGCCGTACTCCGCCCTGATCTCTTCACCGTCCTTGCCGACTATCTTTCCTGTTGCTGGATCAAGGCTGCCGTAAATGGGCCAGACACCGTTCTTCTTGAGGAAGTCATATCCCCCCGCCTCCTTCAGTCCGGGGAGGTTGTCGAACTGTCTCCTCACGTAGTCCTCACCGTCCCTGAACTCCCAGTACTTTTTCATCCCCTTCGTGCCGTCAGGGTCCACCCTGTGGATGATTTTTTTGATGATCTCCCTGAACTCCATGGACTCTCCCAGGGGCTTCACCACAGGCTGCCTGATGCCGAGCCATGGCCAGAGGCTTGAGGGCATGCTCTCTGGGTCATGCCTCTCCAGGTAGCTGCTGTCAGGCAGGACAATATCCATGAGGTTCGTCGTCTCGTTCATCTGGTTGGAGAAGGTGACGCTGAAGGGAACGAGCTTCTCGTCGGTGAGCACCTCCCTCCATACACTGGCAGCTGGATGGGTGAAGGCCTCACAGGACATGTAGTTGAAGTACATGCCGATCCGCTGTTTGCCCTCCTTGATCCAGAAGGGGACCAGGTGGCTCACCTTGTGATGGGCCAGGGGATAATCAGGGGGACTGGACAAATAGCTGGTGGTCTTGGGCTTGGGAGGGGCGGGCTGGGGCTGGTCATACCCCATGCCCCTGGGCAGGCAGTATCCGCCCTTGACCTCCACGTTGCCCGTTATGATGGGCAGAAGCATGGTGCTCCTCTCGTTATAGGAGCCATAGAGGTGCTTTGCCGGCCCCCTGTAGGTGTAGGTGGTGGCCGGCTTCACGCTGGCGAACTCTATGGCGATCCTCCTGATGTCCCTGGCCGGAACTCCGGAATATTTTTCTGCCATCTCGGGGGTGTATTGTCTGAGGTACGCCGCCAGCTTATCAGCAGGATAATTGCACCAGTCATTGATGAAGGCCGTGTCAGCCAGTCCCTCCTGCATGATCACGTTGGCCATGGCCAGGGCCACGATGCCGTCCGTCCCCGGAAAGACGGGGAACCACTCGGTGCTCTTGGCCGCCGTGTTGGAGAGCCTCACATCAAAGGTGACCAGCTTCGCCCCTCCGTCCACCACCCCCTCCATCACCCTCTGGGCATAAGGGTTGTGGAAGTAGGCGGCCTCGAGGACGTTGCTCCCAAAGTTCAGGATGTACTTTGTGTTGGCGAAGTCAGGGGTCTCGATGTCAGGCCCCCAGGTGGGCTCCATGCCCATCTTCTTGCTCGACTCGCAGATGGAGGTGTGGTTCACGATGGTGTTGGAGCCCAGGGTGGCCATGAACCTCTGGCCCGCGCCGCCGGACCTGTCCCTCCCCCACTTCATCATGATCTCCTCCGGCTTTCCCTTGTCGAGGATGGCCCTGATCTTTCCGGCCACCTCGTCGAGGGCCTCGTCCCAGGAGATCCTCTTCCATCGGCCTTCTCCCCTCTTGCCCACTCTCTTCAGGGGGTACAGTATCCTGTCAGGGTCGTAGACATGCCACATGCCTGAGTTGCCCTTAGCGCAGAGCCTGCCCCTTGTTGAGGGGTGGCAGGGATTTCCCTCAAGCTTCTTGACCCTTCCGTTCTTGACGTAGGCCAGACCTCCGTCCTCTATGTTGCAGACGAGGCAGGTGTAAGGGACCACCCTGTCCCACTCCTCGCCGGTCACCTTGTCTGATGCGGCGTGGACTCCCCGCCCTCCCCGCTTCAGCTCGGAAGCCTCGGAGAAGGGGGTAATATGACTGACTCCCAGTACCGAACCGGCCGCCAGACCCAGCTTGAAAAAGCTCCTTCTCGTTATCGCCATGTTTGCCTCCCTCAAATGTACTGGGTGATGACACCCTTATCAAGATCATTGGTGTCTATCTGGCTGCTTCCCTTGATGGACTCAATCTGGTGTCCCTCTGCCCCGATGTAGTAAACCTTCCCGTCGGGACAGAGCTTCGTGGTGGGGTTGGCTGCGATGAGTTGAGAGACAACGCTGTCGGGATCAGAGAGATCGCCGAAGACCCTTGCCTTCCCGATACAGGTCTGTACACAGGCGGGAACCAGCCCCTTGTCCACCCTGTGGGCGCAGAAGGTGCACTTCTCAGGCAGGCCTGACAGGGGATTGGCAAAGACAGCCCCCACTGAGCATGAGGAGATGGCGGTATCTGCCTCAGCCTTGATCTGCC
>JBAZFD010000245.1:0-3961 GCA_041653575.1 Thermodesulfovibrionales bacterium | reverse complement strand
CCTTCCAGGGGCATCTTGGCGGCTTTCAGCAGGGATACTTTCTTGTTCTGGAGGGAGTCCAGAGAGGTGGAGAGCTTATCATACTTCTTCATGGCAAGCTCCAACTCGTCATACACCTTGAGGTACTCCTTGTTCCCTCGCACTTTGGTGTTGACAGCCTCCATGTTCTTGATAGCCCCCTGGATAGTAGCCAGGTCGATGGGGACTCTCCCCTTGATGGCATTCTGGGCGGCAATCAACTCCTCCCTCTTGGCAACCAGAGCCTCCTCCATCTCGACAAGCTCTCTTTCAATAGAGACCACCTTCTGCTTCGCCTGATTTAAGGCATTGTTGGCCACCAACCCCTTCTGCAGCTTGTCTGACAACTCAGTCACCTTCTGCTCTTCTGCAGGGGCGGAATCGTCATAGACCTTGCTGGCCAATGCCCCTTTCAGCCGGGTGACATCCCTCCCCACCTCAGTGCGCTGGGAGTAGTAGGTGGCATACTCCGCATCGATCTTGGTGGTGTCCACTCCAGCCAGTTGGAGAATTAACTCCCGCTGCTCCTTCTTCCCTCCGGGCCTCTTGCTCATCAGGACGAACTCCATCGGGTCAAAGGAGATACTCCCTATAATGGAGTTAAGGAAGTCCTGTGGGGAGTCCACCTTGATACCATCCGGCTTGGAGTACACCTTGAGGTAATTCCCCTTCGGCGTGAAGTTGCGGATCACCTCATAGTCTCCAAGGTCAAGAAGTAACCCCCCTTTATCCTCCCCCTTTCGGATGGGAGTGCCAGGAATCGCTTTTCCCCCCTTGAGTCCGGCAAGGATGACATCCAGTATAGAGGTCTTCCCGGCCATGTTCTTCCCGGTGATCTTCACCAGGGGGTCGTCTCCTGGGCGGATATCCACCGCCTTGAGTCGCTTGAAATTCTCTGCCTGCAATCTAATTATTTTCATAGGTGATTACACCTCCTTCCTTTGCTCTTTCCTATTCATCGGGGGTTTCCCCCTTCTTCTTTGTATCGGGACGCACATCCTCCACCTGGAGAGGGATGAGCTTTTTAACGATGTCCTCAATCTCCTTCCGCAGGTCCTTTATCGCCTCCTGCTTTAAGGAGATGGCCTCCCTAGCCGCTTCATTCTCCGGAGTCATGGGGAAGAGGGAGGTTCGGGTCTCTATAGCGCGGAGGCGAGAGATATCACGTACGAACCAGGCGGAATCATCAACACGGTAGCTATTTAAAGAGGCCAAACTGGTTACTGTTCCGGTGGTGGGAGGGTAATCTGTCCCTGCATAATACCACGCTCTCACCTTCACATAGGAGGTTTTATCCTCATCGTCAATCCACTTCTCGGCACCAGCGAGGGTGGCAGCATTGCGATGCACCACTATACCCTCTTTGCGGATGTCATAAAGGGAGGTAAAGGAGTTGAGCTCAATGGTGTACCCCTTGTACTCCCCCGTCAATTTCGTTTTTGTCTTTTTTGTTGTCATGATGCTTAATTATGTCCTCCTTATTAATTCACCCCACCGGGGTGGTTTGATTGAAATATCCATAAATCACCTGAGCCTTTTTTCCTCCGATTAGTGGCACCTCCTGCAGCTCCTCCACTTCCGCATTGGCAATGGCCTTGAGACTCCCGAAGTGGTTTATTAACCCCTTGCCCAACTTTTCTGACACCCCGGGGATTGGCATCAGCGCGGCCACCCTCCGATCGGAGCTGCATCTTCTCGGCACCAGGGTGGCCATATGCTCGGGTTTCTGGAAGTAGGTAAAGAGTTGATTTATCCTTGTGAAAGCGTGGTTGCGACTAAGAGCAGGTTCCACTATCATCCCGGAGAGTTGGAAACTCAGGAGGAGGTTCCATGTCATCCCCCAGGAGATTCCCTTTCGAGAGTTGATCACCAGGAAGTCATTGGAGCTTCTAGCCCACGCTCCGAACACCAGAAACATGGGGATATCCACTACATCCAGCAGGGTGGCAAACTCCCTTCTGGCATCTCCTATTCTCCCCAGATAGTCAGCAACCGATTTAACTTCTATTCCAACCACTCGCTTATCACTGGTGGTGAACCAGAAGTCCCCGGCTGGCAGGCGCTGACGTATCCAGCCCAACTTGATGAACCCCTCCAACCAGTCCTCCCATAGCTCCCCTCTTCCATCAAACAGGCGGTTGGGTGGGGTGGAAACCGCAGAGGCAAACACTTCAGTGGCCAGGGAGGGGGGATTACTGCTTGTCGTCATTCTTCTTCCTTTATGTAAGTTAGTCAAAGAGAAGGGGTGGAGAGGGAGTTTCCCCTCTCCCCACCCCATAGACTCTCTCAGTGGGTTAATGGGAATGCCGTCTATTCAAACTGCTCAGAGATTTCCTGAGCCGACTCCTCAATCTCTGTCCCTTCGAGGGACTCAACCACTTCAGTGGCCGGAAGGATCTGATTGAGATAGGCACGCGCCTGGGGATTGTTGGCTTCCTTCTTGCTCTTCTTCCACACGCCCTTCCCCTGAAGACCGATAATGCCATCCGTTTCAATGGAGAGCATTGTGCGGGCTTCATTGATGGTGTAAGGAATTCCCAGGGCTTCCAGCATATTAGTGTGTCTCCACCAGTAAGCGGGTTCCCGACTGAAGGTCATCCACCCCTTGCGTCCTTTCTGCTCCGGGAAGGCATCGTCGATGATCTCGAACTCATAACTGGTCTGGAGCTCTCCCAGACTTTCCTGCCGGGTGGAGGCTTCTTCCTTCGGGCCCTCTACCAGCTGGAGCAGGTAGGTTCCTTCCGGAACTCCACCACCCAAGTCGGCTCCCTCCGGAATGGGGATAGAAAACACACTGGATTTCTGCGGGGCCGGAGCTTTAGCAGCGGGTTTTGCCGCTGTTGCAGGTTTTGCTGCAGCTACTGCGGGGGTGGCGGCAGGTTTCGCTGCTGCTGCCTGAGCTGCTCCGGGACGAGGCGGAAGGCCTCCTGTGGACTTTGCTGGGGCGGGTTTCTGTACTGCCATAGTCTTACTTTCTCCTTTTTCTTTCCTTTTTATTTGGTCACTTTTCGACTTCACTAGAATGGAACTTCTTGGTTATGTAAACTGGGATGATTATCTGATACCTTTCACCTCCTCTGTTAGTAAGTTATTACATCCGATCTAACTACATTATCCCCCTCTGGCCGTCTGGGGAGCTTCCTGCCATGACCACTTCCTGTGGGTCGGCCATCCCTCCCTCCGCCTGATGAATACACACCTTAGTGTAGAATTCCACGTAGGTGTCACCCATGAGGGAGTCTACTGCCATCCCTGCCTGCTGCAGGGAGGTGAGAAGGGAAGGAGGCACTCCGAAGACATCCACCTCCAGGCCATTCCCTATGGCTGCGGGAGAGAGGCCCAAGATCACGTTCTTGATTCTCATAGGGGATTACCTACTTCCTCTTCGCTTCAATCTTGGGTCTCTCTTTCAACTTGAACACCATCCCTCTGGCGAGATTCACCTGCATCTCAGTGAGGGGGGCAATCTTGCGGTTGTTGGCATCGATGAAGGTCTGGAACTTTGGCTCCGGGAGGACTCTCATCAGGCCTAATCTGTCTTTCGTATAGAAGGACTCATGGTATTGGGTGGCCATGCAGAGATGAGGTACCCCCTGGTAGGTGGTTGGGAAGGTGTACCCCACCACCTGGAAATGCGCCTTGATGAGATACTTCATCTTTCCTTCCAAAGAGGGGTACAACCGAGGCTTCCCGGTCTGGGGGTCATCTGCCACCTCTGAGGCCACGGTGACCACCTTGTTCAACGGGAGGTCAAGGAAGGGGGTGATAAACCCTCTGGTGAGCTCCAGAAGGTTCCCCCAATTGGATATCTCCATCTTCTTCCGGCCCAACATGGCTTCTCTCATGAATGTGGCATTCTGCTGAGGTTTCTGTTCCACTCCTCCAGATAGCTCCACATCCTTGGCTTTCTGCTGGTAATCCAGGAGGCCATCCAGCACCACTC
>JBAZFD010000244.1:0-4007 GCA_041653575.1 Thermodesulfovibrionales bacterium | reverse complement strand
CTTGGAGACCGATTCGGCGCCGACCTGTGATTTATGGACCCTCACATCAATCTTGATGATCTTTTGCATAATCGGGACCCTCAGGTGCAGTCCCTCACCGTAGACCGTGGGCTGGACAGCCCCGAAATCCAGGAGGACCCCTCGCTCCCCAGCGCCTATGACCACGAAAGGGTTCAGGATGAAGAAGGCGATAAGAGCCACAAAGAGCAGCCCAACGATCTTTACGCCCCTCACACCCCTGGATAATTTACTTTTCAGACTGCCGACCACTTCAGCGTCTATGACATCCTTTTTGTCGCCGAATCCCATCCTATCCTCCTGTACCGTTCCGTCATGCTCAGATTTTAGGGCCTAACAGGCCGGTTGTCAACAAGCAGGAGGTTCCGGAATCCACCATCAACTTTGCGCGGGGATGCATTCGAACGGTTTCAGCGGGCCGTCGGCCCGGTGCCCCGGAGCGAAGCGAGAATGATGGAGAATGCTTCCCCGCGCAAACACCAAGGTTTTTTGATGGTGGATTTTGGGGCTCTGCCTCCTTTTTCCCTCTGCGCTTGTGATAAAATGGGTTGTCCAGGGCCTTTTCCGGCCATCAAAAAACAGCTTTAAGGAGACTCCATGAAACTTCGCGCTTCCCTTGCTCTCTGCTTCTTCATAGCCCTCTGTATCGCCCTGAGCCAGCCTGTTTTCGCCGCTGACCTGATATCAGGGAAAGTCGTGGAGACGATGAACAGCGGAGGGTATTCCTATGTCTGCCTTGAAAAAGACGGATCTAAGACCTGGGTGGCTGTCCCCCAGATGGAGATCACTATGGGCAGCCAGATGTCTTTCACCCTGGGAATGGAGATGACCGATTTCCAGAGCAAAACCCTCAAGAGGAAATTCGACAGGATCATATTCTCAGGCGGGCCCGCCTCCCCTGCTGAGGCAGCCGCAGTACAGAGCCATGCTGGAAAAAAAGATACGGTTGCCGATGCGACTGAACAGATAAAGGTTGAGAAGGCCTCAGGGGCCAATGCCTATACCATCGCAGAGCTCTATGCAAAGAGCGCGGATCTTGCCGGAAAGGCTGTGACCGTGAAGGGCAAGGTGGTGAAATTCTCCTCAGGCATCATGGATAAAAACTGGATCCACCTGCAGGACGGAAGCGGGGAGCAGGAGAAAGGTAACAATGACCTTGTGGTCACCACAAAGGACGAGCTTGCCGCAGGTGATATCGTCACCGTATCAGGCAACCTCGGAAAGGACAAGGACTTCGGCTTCGGGTACAAATACTCGGTCATCATTGAGGACGCAGCCACAGAAAAATAGCCCTGTTTTCCGCAACCTGCAAGGGGCGGTGATGTCTGCCGCCCCTTCCTCTCTCCATCATTTATCTACATCCGACTCCACCACAATCCTGTAGTATCCGTTGCCCTCGGCAACAACGCCGACGCTGACGGTTGCGGTGCCGTCTTCATTGTCCTTCACCCCTGAGATTTCCGCCGGATGGGCCTTCTTCTCGTTGTAATTCGAGATGCTCACCGCTGTTACCCTGTAACCCTCAGCCTCGTTCATAGGCATGATAAAGTCAAGGCTCTTCAGCTCAAGGGCTGCATACCCGCTGTTGAGCAGCTCGATCTCGGAAACCGCCTCCAGCCCGTCATTCCCCCTCATGCTGCGGACCTGCAAACCGAAGGGCGCAAAAGTATCAATGGTGACATCAGAGCCTTGAACAGTGATGATCATATACTGGAAGAAGCCGCCCTTCTGCACTCCGCCTGCAAGGGGAGAGCCCCCGCCTCCGACGATGAAGTAACGGACCCCGTCCTTTGTCCTGTCATCAAAGAGGTGCTCATGTCCGGCAAGGACAGCCTTGACCCTGTACTGCCTGAAGAGCTCATGAAGGCTGTCGCGGTTTGCCTTGTCGCTGAAGGACTTCCCTGTGGTCATCTCGGGGTCCACAACGGAAAAGAGCGGCCTGTGGAGAAAGACGAAGAGGTTGGAGGCGTTTTTGTTCGCCTCAAGGTCTCTTTTGAGCCAGTCCAGCTGCTCACCGGCAATGAGCCCCTCTTTCCCCCTCTCCTCGGTGTTCAGGACAATAAAATGGGAAGAACCGTAATCGAAAGAGCCGTAGAACTTCCCGAAGACCTCCTTCGCGTACCGCTCTCTCTCAGCATCCTGTGTCACCTCGTGGTTGCCTGTGATATTGAAAAAGGGGACACCAACAGCCTTTGCCTCGCTCAGGAAGCGGGAGACCTCGTTCCTGAACCGCTGAAAGCTGCCGCCGTAGCCGTAGTAAGCGTCTCCGGTGCTCATCACCAGATCAGGACTGACAAGGCTCACCTCCTCAAGCATCCTGGCAAACACATCTGCATAGGGCAGGTCACGCCGCGCAGGCCTGAAGTCCCCGAGCACGGCAAAGCTGAACCGGTCCTTCTCCGGCTGTACAAGGCTGCTCCCCTCAAGGTTGGAATAGAGCCTGTCTGTGACTGCAAACGATGAACCTGCAAGCAGAAGCAACAAAACAATAAAACCGGTAAACCTTTTCACTTTTCCCCCTTTTGGTTATCTCTTCCCAAGACATGCCGCTGATCAGATCTCAGGCTCTCCGAGCCCTCTATTTCACCCTGAACAGTCCATGTTGCAGACATTATACCACCCTGGGGGAGCAGCAGAAAGGAGAGTCCTTTTGCTCGGAGCATCTGTGTTAAAATTCCTTATTGCCTCTTCTCAAACATCCACAATATTTAAGGAGACTCTATGAAACTGCGCGCCTCCCTTGCCTTTTGCTTCTTCACAGCCCTCTCTATCGCCCTGGCTCCACCTGCTTTCTCAGCCGACCTGATATCAGGAAAGGTAGTAGAGACGATGGACAGCGGCGGGTATTCCTATGTCCTCCTTGACAACAAAGGCTCAAAGACCTGGGTGGCAGTCCCCCAGATGAAAATCACCGTCGGCAGCAGGATGGCCTTCCTCTCGGGGATGGAGATGACCAACTTCGAGAGCAAGACCCTCAAAAGAACCTTCAGCAGGGTTGTCTTTTCACAGGGTCCGGCGGACAGCAAGAAAAAAGATATACTCCCCTGGGAAAATCTGAAGGTAAAAAAACCGGCAGCCGCAAATGCTTACACCGTCGCGGAGCTGTATAAGAAAATCAATGAGCTGAAGGGAAAACCGGTGGTAGTGCGCGGCCAGGTAATGAGCTTCTCGGCCAATATTATGCAGAAGAACTGGATTCATATCCAGGACGGAAGCGGGAACCCCAAAAAAGGAGACCATGACATTGTGGTCATCATAAAGAATACGGTTGCAGTGGGTGACATCATCACCCTCTCCGGCACACTCGCAAAGGACAGAGACTACGGCTTCAGCTACAAATACCCTGTGCTCATCGAGAACGCCAGTCTCGTGAAATAAGCGCGGAGGCGGCCCCGATCAATCCGGCAGGTTGATCGGGGCGATGTAGCGGATCACCTCCTCGAAAACGTGGGGCTCAATGCGCACATCACCGCTGAAGGGGTAATCCAGCATCAGGATCGTCAGGAGTTGCAGCCCGATCAGGAGCGCCAGCAGGTTCGTCATGATGAGCTGCGCTCCCAGGTTCTCGGAGCCGAGGAAGCAGGCGAAGAAAATCGTGACGGCCCCGCCGATGAGCAAAATGCCCCAGAGCATCGGATGGATGCCGGTCTGCGCGTCGAGCACCCGCTGCCGCCGGTATTTACCCGCCTCGTCCATTTGTGAGAGGATAGACGCATAAAAGATCTTCTCCCTCTCGCTCTTCGGCTCATAGCTCCCGAAGAACGCCCAGATCCCCCTGGTCAACCGCTGGGTGTGGGGGCTCCGCTGCCCCTTGCCCAGCAGGGGCCACTCTTCTTTTATCACGGTCTGCAGGTACTCATCCATCCGGTCTCTGAGCCCTTTGCTGAAGTCCGGGTCCAGACCCGACATGTTGCGGTAGATGTTCGCATAGCAGTTCGCCTCTTCGACAACGTCCATGCTCGCCCGGTCGAAATTCTCCCAGGACACAA
>JBAZFD010000243.1:0-4023 GCA_041653575.1 Thermodesulfovibrionales bacterium | reverse complement strand
CGTTGCGCCTGAGCTCAGGGGCGCACCGGCTCTCATCAGGAAGGCAACAGACAAAGGGATTATCATCAGCATGGGACACTCCGATGCCACCTTTGCCGAGGCGGCTGTGGGGTATCGCTCAGGGGCGAAGGGAATCACCCATATCTTCAACGCCATGAGGGGGATGCACCACAGGGAGCCGGGGATCGCAGGCTTCGGGCTCATCAATAAAGACATCTATGTTGAGGTGATCGCAGACCCCTTTCACCTCCATCCCGGGATCATCGACCTCATCCTCAGGTCCAAGGCTCCTGAAAGGATCATCATCGTCTCAGACACCGTGAAGGGGGCGAAGCTCCTTGAGGGCGGGGTGAAGGATGCAGGCGGGATACTCCTGGGAGGTTGTATGACCGTCACCGAGGCTGCCGAGAGGCTGGCTGCGAGGGGTGTCCTTAGGGATGATATAATGAAGGCAATCACAGAAAATCCGGAAAGGTATTTGAACAATTGAAGACAAAAGAGTTAATCAGCAACCTCCAGGACTACTACATCCTCTCTTTCCGCAGTATCACCGGAGTCGTGAGAAGGCCCTTCTACTTCAGGGACATGATCGAGCAGATGGACTATGCAGGCGCAGGCTCGGCGCTCATCATCCTCATTGTCTCCCTCTTTGTGGGTATGGCCCTCTCGCTCCAGCTCTCTGCCGAGCTTGCCCCTCTGGGGCTCAAAATTTACACCGGCAAGATAGTCGGGATATCGGTCATCAGGGAGCTCGGGCCTGTGGTCGCGGCACTGGTCTTTACCGGCAGGGTCGGCGCAGGCATGGCCTCGGAGCTGGGCTCCATGGTCCTCGGCCACCAGGTGGACACCCTGAGGGTCTTCGGCGTTGACCCTATCAGGAAGCTCGTCACCCCGAGGATTCTGGCTGCCCTGCTGATGCTCCCGGCCCTCACCATCATCGGCGACGCCATAGCCCTCCTCGGAGGCTATTACATCGCCGCCTTCGTGAGTCATCAGAGCGGCTCCTTTTACTGGAGCGCCATCAGGGATGAGCTGGACTTTGAAAACGTATTCTCAGGGGCAGTGAAGCCCTTTGTCTTCGGCTTCCTCATATCCACCATATGCTGCTACACCGGCCTCTCCACCAGGGGCGGGGCCACAGGCCTCAGGGAGACCACAACCAGGGCGGTGGTCATGTCCATCATCATGATCATCATCTCCGACTTTATCCTCACCCGCGTCCTTCTCTATCTCCTGGGGTTCAGCCTATGATCCGGTTCGACAAGGTATGCTTCGGTTACAGCAGCAGGCAGATCCTCAGGGAGGCGAGTTTTTCCATCGCCTTCAATGAGAAGATCGCCATACTCGGCGGAAGCGGTGAAGGCAAGACCACCATCCTGAAGCTGGTCATGGGCCTCATCAAGCCTGACTCAGGCCGGATTCTCGTCGACAACGAGGATATCACCGGCAAGACAGAGGACCAGCTCCGTCCGGTGAGAATGAAGTTCAGCATCGTCTTCCAGGAAGGGGCGCTCTTTGACTCCCTCAATGTAAAGGAGAACGTGGCCTTCTGCCTGAGGGAATACACGGCAATGACCGACGAGGAGATTGAGGCCAAAGTCATGGAGCTCCTCAGCGTGGTGGGCGTTGAGCAGGCGATCAACCTCATGCCCGAGGAACTGAGCGGCGGTATGCACCGGAGGGTCTCCATCGCCAGGTCCCTGGCCGCCTTCGATCCGCGGATGTTCCTCTATGATGAGCCCACGGCAGGCCTCGACCCGGTGAATGCAGACAACATCTGCAAGCTCATCAATACACTCTCCACCGGCGAGCGGGGGTTCGTCATCGTCACCCACAAGGTAACCGACGCGCTGAAAGTTGCGGAGAGGTTCATGTTCCTCAAGGAGGGACGGGTGATATTCGACGGCACAGCCAGAGAGCTCCTCACCTCCCCCCTCCCTGAGCTGAAGACCTTTATGGAAGAAATCGAATTCAGCAATACCATAAACCAGACTTTTATCAGAGACAACGGAGGCATTGGTGTTTGACAGGAAAAAGCAACTCAACTGGTTCAAGCTCAGGGTGGGGATCGTCATAACCCTGGCGCTCCTGCTCCTCTTTCTGACGGTATTCTTCTCAGGGAGCATAGAGAAGTTATTCACAAAGAGATCGGTGGTTCAGGCCCAGATCAGGAATGTCAACGGTCTCAGGATCGGCGCCCCGGTCTGGTTCTCCGGCGTGGAGGTGGGGACTGTCACAGAGATAGCCCTCGAACCGAAGTGCGGCACCCTGGTCTCCCTTGCCATCAACAAGGATGTGATGAACCTTATCAGGAAGGACTGTGTGGCCAGCGTGCTCACCATCGGGCTCCTGGGGGACAAATACATCGATCTCAGCTCAGGAACCGCTGAGGCAGCGCCGCTCCAGCCTGGGGATCAGATCCAGGGAGCGACACAGCTGGACATGAAGGACATGATGGAGATAGCAACGAAGTCCATAAAGAAGATGAACGACTTCATCGGCAAACTGGAGATCCTCGTCACCGACATCGAGACAGGAGGCGGCACCTTCTCCAGGCTTATCAAGGACCCGGCTCTCTACGACAGGATGACTGAGGTGGTGGGGTCGATCTCGGTTGCGATGAACGATATCAACCAGCAGAAGGGAAGCCTGGGGATGCTCATCAAAGACCCAACGCTCTACAAGAAGCTTACGGACAGCTCTTCAAGGATGAATGAGATCCTGCAGAAGATAGATTCCACCGCCTCATCGGTGGATTCCTTTGCCGCGAAGCTCGCCTCAAACAACGGGACCCTCCAGAGGCTGATAGAAGACCCGCAGCTCTATGAAAATCTTGCCAAGGGCTCCCACCAGCTCACCCTCCTCCTCGAAGGGGTGGACAAGGGTGAAGGCGCTGCCGGGGCATTGCTCAGGGATGAAGAGCTGGCAGGTGAGCTCAGGTCAACCATAACGGATCTGAAGCTCCTGCTGGAAGACGTGAAGGCGAACCCGAGGAAATACTTCAAGTTCAGCGTATTCTAAAGAGCTCATCCCTCACCTTCCCCCCCTGAGGGAGAGGTGAGGGATGAGCCCGGTTTCCGGTCAGGACCGGTTCCTGTGGTATAATTCTCCATGGCAATTTTAGATATCAAAAAGTACCCTGAAGATGTGCTGAAGAAAAAGGCTCTCCCTGTTGACGCCATTGACGACAGCATCCAGCAGCTCATTGACGACATGATCGAAACCATGTATGCTGCCCCAGGCATAGGCCTCGCAGCTCCCCAGGTGGGTGTCTCCCAAAAGGTCATTGTCATTGACATAAGCAGCCCTGAGGAGAAGCAGCCTGTCATCGCCCTTATCAACCCCGAGATCCTCCAGGCTGAAAAACTCTCCGACTCTGAAGAGGGCTGTCTCAGCATCCCCGAATACTCCGTGACCATCAAAAGGGCGGAACGGGTTGTGGTGAAGGGACTGGACAGGGAAGGCAAAGAGGTGGTGATAGAGGCTGAGGGTCTCCTGGCCCGCGCCCTTCAGCATGAGATAGACCATCTCGACGGTCTCCTGATCGTGGACAGGATGAGCTCCATCAAGAGAGAGTTTTTCAGAAAGAAATACCTCAAACAGGCAGCCCAGGCAAGGCATTCATAGCCCTGCCCCCTGTCACAGCCTCCCGTTGTGACAGAGATACAATATCCATAAATCAGAGGGAATAATGTCACTGGTATTCTTTGGAACTCCCCATTTCGCTGCATCCTCCCTGAAGGCCCTCATTGATCATGGAGAAGAGATCGCCCTTGTAGTCACCCAGCCTGACAAGGTCAAGGGACGGGGGCATGTCATGTCTGCTCCGCCGGTGAAGGATCTTGCCCTTTCCCAGGGCCTGAAGGTCATACAGCCCCGGAAGATCAGGGATGAGGAGATCTACGAGGAGCTGAGGCGGCTTAATCCCGAGTTCCTTATTGTCGTGGCCTACGGCAGGATACTCCCAAGGGAGATACTCGACATCCCGCAGCGCGGCTGCATCTATGTCCACGGCTCCATTCT
>JBAZFD010000242.1:0-4024 GCA_041653575.1 Thermodesulfovibrionales bacterium | reverse complement strand
AGAATTCCATTATGACAGCCTTGAAGGCGGGATGCTCTGTTTTATTCCTCCGTCAGCTCCTTTTCATTCCCACAAATTCTACGGAAGAACCAAATTCTTTACGGTAATTTTTTGTCATCACCGAAGGTTTTGTTGAGCAACACCGGGTTGAGCGCGGTCACGAGATCGGCAAAGAAGATGTCTGTGGCAAGCCGAAGACGAAAACTCCTATCGAAGGCCGGGAATTGCTGTGCCGGGCTGATCGTGAGGAGCGTGAGCTGTATTATCTCGCTTATCATGCAGTAAGGGAAACCGCTATCCTTGGAGTAAGCGAGAGAAAGCGCAGCCGCCTTTCCTCAGATCTTCACAGTCTTCCTGACCTGATGATGGAGATGATGAGCCAGATGCCGAGGAGGAAGGCGAAGCCGAAGGCGGCGAGGGCGAGGATGGAGAAGCCGAAGACGGTGGGGCCGACTCCTGCGGTGTGCATGATGGCGGAGCTCAGGATCATGGCGCTTACGATCATGGCGAAGGCGATCCTGTTGCTCGACCTGTCCATGTCCTTGATGAACTCGGGGAGATTCACGTGGTACATCCTGATGCCGATGTCGTCGCTGAGGGCCTTTTTGATCAGCTGCTTCATCTGCCGGGGAAAGAGGAAGAAGAAATCACTGATGTCTTCAACGCCCTGTTTCGCTGTCTTATACATGCGCGAGGGGCTGTACCTGTTCCTGATGATCTTTGTGGCGTAGGGTTCTGCTGCGCCGAAGAAATCGAACTCAGGGTCAAGGGTGCGGCCTATGCTCTCAAGGATGAGCATCGCCTTGTCTATGAGCAGGAGGTCCGAGGGAATCCTGAGATTGTGCTTTATGGCCATGTGCACAAAGGTGTCGAGGTACTGGGCGAAGTTGATCTCCCTGAGGGTGCGTCCGTAGAGCGGCTCAAGCACCTCCCTGAGGTCTGACTTGAACCCCTTTCTGAAGGCATCGAGATCCACATGCTCAGGCACGAGCCCCATCTCTATGTACTGGTCGATGAGGCTGTCAAAGTCCTGCTCCATCAGGGCGATGAAGGTGTTGGCCATGGTCTCCTTCAGCTCATCGGAAACCCTACCCATAATACCGAAGTCCACAAAGGCGATCCTCCCGTCGGGAAGGACAAAGAGATTTCCCGGATGGGGATCTGCGTGGAAAAATCCGTCTTCAAGAATCTGCTTGAAGTAGACATTCACGCCGGTTACAGCGAGCTTTTTCTTGTCTATGCCTTGGGCTTCGATGGCCCTGATGTCGTCAATTCTCACCCCCTCGATCCGCTCCATGACAAGGACCTTCTCGGTCACCAAGTCCCTGAAGACCATGGGGACGTAGACATCGGGATTAGCCTCCAGATTCTTTCTCAGGGTGAGGCAGTTTTTTGCCTCCTCCACAAAGCTCAGTTCCTTTCTTACGGTCCGGGAAAACTCATCAACAACGCCGATGGGGTTGAAGAGCCTGCTCTCAGGGACGTACTTGTCTATGAGCCTTGCGATGGTGGAGAGAATCGAGATGTCCGTCTCAATGTTTTCCTTGATGTCTGGCCTCTGGACCTTCACCACCACCTGTGTCCCGTCTGTGAGCGTTGCCCTGTGGACCTGGGCTATTGAGGCGGCAGCCAGGGGATTTGCGTCATAGGAACTGAAGACCTGGTAGATCGGCTTTCCGAGCTCCTCCTCAATGATCCTCTTTACCTCGGAAGAGGGGAAGGGGGGGACTTCATCCTGGAGCTTTTTGAACTCCTCGGCATAGGGAACGGTGATGAGATCAGGCCGGGCGGAGAGTACCTGGGCGAGCTTGATGAAGGTGGGCCCCAGCTCCCCGAAGGCGAGCCTGAGCCTTTCCGGTACACCTGGTCCTTTCAGCGGCGGCCAGGCCCCAAAGGACCGCAGCCTTTTTTTGAAGGGGATGTACCTGCCCAGGTTGATCTGGTCTATGATCTGGCCGAAGCCGTGACGGAGAAAGACGTTGATGATCTGCTGGAGTCTCCTGGCAGACCTGTAGGTTGTGGAGAAACGCAGGATCTTCACTGCTGAATGGACGCCTTTTCAGGAGACAGGGATAAGCAGGGACAGAGAGTCACTGTCCCCATCCCGATCATTCCTCACAGCTGTCGCCGGGCATTCTTACGTCAGCTGACGAAGGCGCGGCCTGAGCTGCTTCAAGGTTCTTCACTCTGGCGGAGAGCCCTTCGATTGCCTTCTGGATCTTCTCCATGTCTTCCCTGGTTGCGAAGTTGATCCGATCGAGGGACTTGGATATGGTCTCAGATATGCCTTTGGTCATATCCTCGGTGGTCTTGTCCGCCCTGTCCATCCATTCCTTCGCCATCTTCGCGCCCTGGGACTCGCTCAGCTCGCCCTTTTTCACCAGGTCGTCGATGAATTCCTTCATCTTCTCCTGAACCCCGTACCCGGCCAGTATCGCATTTTTCATCACATCAAAAATCGTCATGGAGACCTCCCTTGAAGGACAGATGACAGAAGCCAGATGTCAGAAGACAGACAAAAAATATCAGAACTGTCCGTCCTCTGTGCTCTGTCTTCTGGCTTCTGTCATCTGATCACTGTTTTTTCACTAAATCATATACCGATTCGAGGGCGGTGTCCAGTTTTTCGATTTCCTTTGTCCCTCCCTGGGCCATCTCGGGCTTTCCTCCGCCCCTGCCGCCTGCCAGGGCGGCCACCTCTTTGAGGATGTTCCCGGCGTGGAACTTCGGTATCAGGTCTCCGGTGACAGAGGAAAGCATTGATGCCTGGCCTTCAGACACGGATGAGAGGACAATGATGCCTGAGCCCATTTTGTCCCTGATGGTGTCGGCAAGGTTCCGCAGGTCCTTCAGCTCCAGGTTGTCCATCCGGTATGCCAGAACCTTCACGCCGTTGACCTCCCTGACAGCCTCCATGATGGAGGAGAGGGATCCTGAAGCCACACGGGATTTGAGAGAGTCCACCTCCCTGGACATATCCTTGAGGTCTCCCACCAGCTTTTCCACCCGTTCAAGGGGCTTGTCGGTCCTGAGGATCTCGGAGATCCGGGAGAGCTCAACGGTCCTGGCCCTGAGGTGCTCAAAGGCCGCCTTGCCGGTGAGCGCCTCTATCCTCCTGATGCCTGAGGCCACGCTTCCTTCGGAGAGGATGACAAAGAGGCCGATGTCGCCTGTTCCCTTGCAGTGCGTTCCGCCGCAGAGCTCTGAGCTGAAGCCCGGCACCTTCACCACCCTCACGCTCTCGCCGTACTTCTCGCCGAAGAGCGCTGTCACGCCTGACCTGAGGGCATCCTGGATATCCATGACCTCTGTATCAACGCCGATGTTCTCTATGACCTTTCCGTTGACGATATCCTCGATCGCCAGTCTTTCCCTTTCTTCCATGGGGTAGAAGTGGGTGAAGTCGAACCGCATCCTTTCAGGGGAGACGAGAGAGCCTGCCTGTTTCACATGCTCTCCCAGCACAGACCTGAGGGCGGTGTGCAGGAGATGGGTGGCTGTATGGTTTCTCGCTGTGGCTGACCGCTGCTCCTTGTCGACAGAGCAGCTCACCCTGTCCCAGACCTTGAAGCTACCCTTCTTGATCTTCACCACGTGGGCATGAAGGCCGAGCTCCTTCTTGGTCTCTTTCACCCAGGCGACGCAGGAAGGGGTCAGGGAAGAATCCTCTTCTGAGTTCTGAGTTCTGTCTTCTGTCTTCTGTATTACTCCCCTGTCTCCCACCTGTCCGCCTGACTCACCGTAGAAGGGGGTTTTGTCCAGGAAGAGCTCAACCTCATCACCCTCTGTTGCCTCATTGACTACCTTCCCGTCCTTCACTATTGCCTTGATGACGGAATGGGTCGATAGGGTGTCGTATCCGCTGAACTCCGTCTCCCCGATCTCTGCGAGGAGCTCCTTGTAGATCGAGGCAATCGCCTCTTCCTCACCGACCCAGGATGCCCTGGCCCTCTCCCTCTGGGTCTCCATCTCCTTATGGAAGCCCTCCTCGTCAACCTGGAGGTGGTTGTCCATGGCTATGTCC
>JBAZFD010000241.1:0-4046 GCA_041653575.1 Thermodesulfovibrionales bacterium | reverse complement strand
ACTGCGCCGACAGCAAGGACCATAAGGGGGATGGTCATGGAAGCAGGGGATTCATGGAGGTGATGCTCCAGCTCATGGCCTCCCCTGAAGCTGCCGTGGAAGGCGAGGAAGATGATCCTGAAGCTGTAAAAGGCTGTCAAGGCAGCAACGAGGGTGCCCATTCCCCAGAGGACCTTTCCCATGGTCCCGTGGTTATAGGCCAACCAGAGGATCTCGTCCTTGCTGAAGAAGCCTGCCAGACCGGGTATTCCGGCGATGCTCAGGGAGGCCAGGAGAAAGGTGATGTAGGTCACAGGCATATGCTTCCTGAGACCGCCCATCTTCTGGATGTCCAGCTCTCCTGCCATGGCGTGCATCACGCTGCCTGCCCCGAGGAAGAGGAGGGCCTTGAAAAAAGCATGGGTATAGAGATGGAACACCCCGGCCCCGAAGGCGCCGACGCCGCAGGCGAGGAACATGTATCCAAGCTGACTCACCGTGGAATAGGCGACAATTCTCTTGATATCGTTCTGTACAAGGGCTATGGTGGCCGCGAAGAGACTCGTCACCGCGCCTGTTATGGCCACAACAGCCATTGCCGTCTCAGACATGCTGAAAAGGGGGTTGAACCGGGCAACCATGAAGACTCCTGCTGTGACCATGGTTGCTGCATGGATCAGGGCGCTCACCGGTGTGGGACCTTCCATGGCGTCAGGGAGCCAGACATGGAGCGGCAGCTGCGCCGACTTGCCCACTGCTCCGCAGAAGAGGAGGAGGGCTATCACCGTGACGAGGTCGAACTCATACCCCATGAAGGGGATCGTCCTCCCCTGGAGGCTGCCGACCTGGCTGAATATGTCTGCATAATGAAGAGTGCCCAGTGTCAGGAAGAGCATGAATACCCCGAGGCCGAAGCCGAAGTCGCCGAACCTGTTCACCACAAAGGCCTTCTTCCCTGCGTCTGCCGCGGATTTTTTGTCATACCAGAAGCCAATGAGGAAGTAGGAGCAGAGGCCCACCGCCTCCCAGCCGAAGTAGAGCTGAAGGAGGTTGTTGCCCATGACGAGCATGAGCATGGAGAAGGTAAAGAGGCTCAGGTAGGAGAAGAACCTGTAATACCCCTTGTCATCGTGCATGTATCCTGCTGAGTAGATGTGCACAAGAAGGCTCACGCTGGTCACCACAATGAGCATGATCGCAGTGAGCTGATCGATAAGGAAACCCACAGTCACCCTGAAACTCCCTGAGCTGATCCATTCATAGACATCGTAATTGATCGTCTTCCCTGCCAGGACCTCCATAAAGGTCATGACTGAGAGGACAAAGGAGCCTGCCACAGCCGGGATCGCTATCCAGTGGGCCTTGTCCTTCGTTATTCTCCTGCCCAGGAGGATGTTGATGCAGAAGGCGATGAGCGGCAAAAGGGGTATCAGCGTGTATTTGTCCATGCCTACCCCTTCATCTCCATGATCTCATCGGTATGGACCACGGCCTTGTTCCTGAAAAGGGAAACGAGGATCGCCAGTCCGATGGCAGCCTCTGCTGCGGCAACAGCGATGATGAAGAACACGAGCACCTGCCCCCTCAGATCCTGGAGGTAATGGCTGAAGGCAACAAGGCTTATGTTGACTGAGTTGAGCATGAGCTCAATGGACATGAGCATGATGATCACATTTCTCCTTACGATAAAGCCGACCATGCCGATAACGAAAATAACTGCACTGAGGCCAATGTACCACTGTAAAGGCACCATCTTCCCTCCCTTCTATAAACCTGTCAATTGGAACCTATTGCTGCTTTTTTGCAAGAACGATAGCGCCCACGATGGCGATGAGGAGTATCAGCGACGCTATCTCAAAGGGGAAGAGGTATTCCGTGTACAGGACCCTGCCCACCGCCTTTGTATGTGTCTCAGCCTTTATTGCCTCTATGGTGTACTTGCCGAGGGGACCCTGGACAAGCCCCTTTATGCCGAGGGGAATGAGCAGCAGCAACGCTGTGCCTATTGCCACGCCGATGGGCCACTCACCGATGAACCTCTCAGACGTCACCTCCTCCCGGAGGTTGAGCGTCATGATAACGAAGAGGAAGAGGACCAGGATCGCACCGGCATAGAGGATCACCTGGACCATGGCCAGGAACTCGGCGTTCAGAAACAGGTAAAGCCCGGCGATATGAAAGAAGAGCCCCAGCATCCAGAGGACGCTGTGAACAGGGTTCCTCCTGGTGACCACCATGACGGAAAGGAAAACCATGACAACGGCGAAATAACCAAAAAAGAGCTGAGCTATCACTGGATCCCCCTACCCTTGTCCTTGCCCCTGAGGACCGGCTGGTCCTCAGGACTGCCGAAATCTGAGCTCAAAGGCCGCCAGAACCTCTTGAAGTACTCCTCCCCCTTCTTTCCTGCCATGAACCTGTCCCAGTTGGAGAGGAGTTTTTCCTTGTTCATATAAAAGGCCTCGCGGCTGTAATCGGAGTATTCATAATGCTCTGTGAGCACCACAGCACCAAAGGGACAGGCCTCCACGCAGAGGGCGCAGTAAACGCACCTGAGGACCTCTATCTCGTACCTGTCAACAACTTTAGTGTGGTCCGCTCCCTCACTGGTATAGACATAGATGCACTTCGAGGGGCAGACAGCCGAGCAGAGCCCGCAACCCACACACCTGGCGGTGCCGTCCTGGTTCCGCACAAGGGCATGAAGCCCCCTGAATCCGGGAAAGGGCGCCCTCTTCTCCTCGGGGTACTGCCGGGTGATGGCGCGGCTGAACATCATCTTCAATGTCAGCGCCATGCCCTGAAGGATCTCGACCAGAAAGACTTTCTTTACTATATCCTTGATTGTCATTGATGAACCCCGCTTATTGCCAAAAGAACTTTACGATGGAAGTCACCACAATATTCACCAGGGCAAGAGGGATGAGGAACTTCCAGCCCAGGCTCATCAGCTGGTCATACCGGTACCTGGGCAGCGTGGCCCTGATCCAGTAGTAGAGGAATATGTGGAAATAGATCTTACCCATGAACCAGACAATGCCGGGGACAACAGAGAGGAAAGGAAGCGCCCTGAGGATAATGGGAGGCACTGTCCAGCCGCCCCAGAAGCAGATCACGGCAATGGCAGACATGATGATCATCCCGATATACTCAGCGGCAAAAAAGAAGGCGAACTTCATACCGCTGTACTCGGTGATGTACCCTGCCACAAGCTCGCTCTCAGCCTCAGGAAGGTCGAAGGGCGCCCTGTTGGTCTCTGCAAAGGCAGCCACGAGGAAGATAAAATAGCCGATGAACTGGGGGAAGAGGAACATCCCGTGCCAGTACCCCTGCTGGCTCTGGACTATCTCAGTGAGGTTCAGGGAGCCCGACATGATCATGACCCCAACGAGACTGAGGCCTATGGCTATCTCGTAGCTGATCACCTGGGCAGATGACCTGAGCCCTCCGAGGAAGGAGTACTTCGAGTTGGAGGACCAGCCCGCCATGGCAATGCCGTAAGCCCCGAGAGAGGAAAGGGCGATGATATAGAGGAGCCCTACGTTGATATTTGCGACAACGAACCCCTCAAAAAAAGGCACCACCGCCAAGGAGCTTATGGCAGCAAAGAGGGGGATCACCGGGGATATCCTGAAGATCCACTTGTCAGCCTCTGCGGGGAGCACATCCTCCTTGAAGAAGAGCTTCACCCCGTCGGCAATGGGCTGCAATATGCCGTGGAACCCGACCCGCATGGGACCCATCCTCACCTGCATATGGCCGATGACCTTTCTCTCGAAATAGGTGGCATAGGCCACATGGAGCATGGCCAGACCGATGACAACAGCGACCTTCAGAAGGATCACAATGAGGGTAAAGAGAATGCGCGATGATGAAAAATCAATAATATCCAAACCGTTCCTCCCTTATTGTGCCGTTTTCCTGACAACCACCTCTACAGGATCCATGAGAGGGGCATTTATCGCCTGATTGACTCCCCATCCCATAAGGCTCAGGAGGTTTCTCCCGTCGGGACTGTTGGGGATGGATACCAGATTCCCCGGCAGATCAGGATCAATGATCACAGG
>JBAZFD010000240.1:0-4050 GCA_041653575.1 Thermodesulfovibrionales bacterium | reverse complement strand
TTTCTTGGTAGAATTCCATTATGACAGCCTTGAAGGCGGGATGCTCTGTTTTATTCCTCCGTCAGCTCCTTTTCATTCCCACAAATTCTACGGAAGAACCTAACATAATGACAATATCAATTGCAGAAGCGCCTACACGAATCCAAAAACCTCCATATCGAGTATCTTCATTTATGCTCACCCAGCTGTTTTGCTCCATGCCTTTCTCCTTATGATGACTGTATTATTTATCGAGAGGCTGACCTGCACATTGCATAAGACAGAAAAAGAACTGTAAGAGCGCAGAGGTCCTTCACTATTGATAATTCTATCTCACTATTGTGAGAAAAAACTGGTGGTTCCATTCTGTAATAGCCAGCAGACCTCTCTACTTTGATTTCAGTCCCTTTCAGCTTGTCTGGAATCCCTCTGGGAAAGGATGCCGGACAAGCTGGCATGACAGCCGCACCAAATTGGAAGCTGTTTCAAAAAGGGCAAGAGCGCTCACTCCTCAAACAACTCCCTGTACGCAAACCTTTCAACATCGAAGAGCCCCTCTGTCGCTGAGCTTGAGCTTCGGGATGACGATGAGGGAGAGGAAGGAGAGGGTCATGAAGCTGGCCAGTCAGTTGTGCAGGCTTTGTGTTGGAGGCCTTTTCTTCATCCGAAAAATCTTTCGTACTCGTCATGACCTCCCACCCAGAACCACGTCACGGTGTCGCCATCCAGAATGCCCAGAGCGCGATATCCGAGTGAAAGCCTCACGGACCAGATGTTCTCTTCCTGGTTGATGCACTTGAAGCGAAGCGAAGGATGGAATGGGTCTTCAGACCATAGCCGATATGCCTTTCTGGCCTTGAATTTAAGATCCCGATCAAGTTTGCGATACTTGTCCCAAAAGGAGGGCAGAGTCGCAGAATTCACAGTTTCTTCGGATCCATGGGGCTGGCCTTGCCCTCGCTCATCTCTTTCCGGGCCTGCCGGGCGGCGGCCACAAGCCTGGTCTGGGTTCGGGAAAATGAATCGTTCCACTTAGCCTCGTCACGGATGTCCTCAATGTACTCACGCATGTGATCGAGCACCCTCTCTTGAATCTGCTCCGGAAGAGACTCAAGCATCTTCATCATTGTCATCATGGTCGCTGTTGATGCCATTATTCCTATCTCCTTGATCTGATGCAGTTATTCTTAATTATGCAGGTCAACATCACTTTATCTACCTGCTGATTTTTTCCCAAGGTATAACCGGATTATAACGAAGAACAAAAAAGGATTCAAGCGGGCTGTCATTCCCTGTCATTCCCCGACTTGATCGGGGCATCCATGGTTCGACAGGCTCACCATGACAACTGACACCCTGAGCCTGTCGAAGGGGAAATCCCACTATCAAGGCGTCTGAGTTTATGGACAGACGCTATTATACCCTGTCATTCCAGCTTGTCTGGAATCCCTCTGGGAAAGGATGCCGGACGAGCCGGCATGACAACACAAACGAAAGGCAGGGGGTAAAAATCACCCCTCAAACAACTCCCGATACCCAAAAGTTTCCACATCAAAAAGCCCTCTGTCGCTGAGCTTCAGTTTTGGAATGACGATGAGGGAGAGGAAGGAGAGGGTCATGAAGGGGGCGCTGAGAGATGAGCCGAGGTTGCGGGCGAGGGTGTTGAGGCGGGCGTACTGTTCGGCAACCTCGATGTAATCACCTGAGGCCATGAGGCCTGCTATGGGCAGGGGGAGTATCTGCTCTTCATCGCCTGAGACAAGAGCGACGCCGCCTTTGTTTTCGATGATCAGGTTCACGGCCCTGCAAAGCTCTTCGTCGGTCACGCCAACAGCAACGATGTTGTGGGAGTCGTGGGCTACGCTTGAGGCAATGGCTCCGCGCCTGAGGCCCATGTTCGTCACCAAACCCAGGGCTACGGGCGCATCCTTGTACCTGTTCACCACCGCGATCTTGAGGATGTCCCTCTCCGGATCGGAGACAACCTGTCCGTCCTTCGACGTAACAGGGAGGACCTCTGAACCGGTGTCAATTCTGCCGTCCATCACCTCGATCACCGCTGCCCTTTCTCCTCTGGCGGGAACAGCAAAGTCGGAAACCGACTTCCTGCTGCACCCGAAATTGTTTATCACCCGCGGCTCCTGCCTCGGAATAAGGGGCTTGCCTTCTTCTGCAACGAGCTCGCCGCCGATCCATGTCTGGAGCACAGAAAAATCCCTGAGGTTGTCCACAACAATGAAGTCCGCCCTGTCTCCCTCCCTGAGAAGGCCCACGTCGAGGCCATAATGGAGAGCGGGATTGAAGGAGGCAATGCGCATGGCCATCATGGCCGGGATGCCGAAGGCCACCGCCCTTTTCACCGACTCGTTGATGTGGCCTTTCACAAGATCATCAGGATGCCTGTCGTCGCTGCAGAACATGCAGGCCCCGGGATACTTTTTCACAAGAGGTAAAAGGCTTTCCAGGTCCCGCGCTGCCGAGCCTTCGCGCACAAAGAGCTTCATACCCATGCGGATCTTCTCTTCACCCTCTTCCCATGATGAGGTCTCGTGGTCTGTTGTAATGCCTGCATTGATGTACTGTGCGAGGGCATCACCCCTGAGGCCGGGCGCGTGGCCGTCCACGGGCTTTCCCCTGCGTTGCGCCGCCTCGATCTTCAGCATCACATCAGGATCATTGTTCAGCACACCGGGGACATTCATCATCTCGCTGAGATAAAGGATGTCGTCCTGCTCCAGGAGGGCCTCAATCTCAGCAGGCCCGATCAGGGCTCCGCTGCTCTCCAAGGGCGTTGTGGGCACGCAGGAAGGAGCGCCGAAGAAGAACCGGAAGGGGACCGTCTTTGCGTCGTCAATCATGTACCGGATTCCATCCATGCCGAGGACGTTGGCGATTTCGTGGGGATCTGAAACAGCGGCAACTGTGCCGTGGACAGTGGCGATACGGCTGAATTCAGAGGGAGGGAGCATGGAGCTCTCTATGTGGATGTGGGAGTCTATGAGGCCGGGGATGATGAAGCGGTCGTAAGTGCAGTCGTCCCTGGTGATACGGACAATTCTGCCTTCTTCTACCTCCACTGTTCCGGGGAAGACAGAGGAGGAATGGAGGTCAACGATGTTGCCTGAGATGGAATGTCTGGTCATAGGTGATAACCTGCCTTTTCAGAAGGATTCCCGACAAGCGGGAATGACAACACTAAGGCATTACAGATGAAGTATTAGCAGGAAGAAGAACTATTCCTTCTTTGCCTCGAAGAGGCCTTTTACTTCATCCATGAGGTCGTTGATGTCCTTGAACTGGCGGTAGACAGAGGCGAACCTTACATAGGCCACCTTGTCCAGGTCCTTGAGGGAGGCCATGATCTCTTCGCCGATCCAGGCGCTTTCGATCTCCTTCGCCCCGAGACCGACCAGCTTTTTCTCAATCGCCTCCTCCACCTCTTCAAGTCTCTCGATGGAGATGGGCCTCTTTTCGCAGGCCTTTTTCAGGCCCGAGAGGATCTTCTGCCGGTCAAAGGGCTCGCGCCTGCTGTCCTTTTTCACAACAGAGGGAAGGGGATCCTCAACCCTCTCGTAGGAGGTGAACCGCTGCTCGCAGCTGAGGCACTCGCGCCGTCGCCTGATCACGTCTCCCTCTTTGGAGGAACGGGAGTCTATGACCTTGTCTTCAATGCTGCCGCAGAAGGGACATTTCATAATGAGAGCAGGAGAACAGAAGAGCAGCAGCCCGGAAGTTCCTGATCTCTGACTACAGATCTGCTGCCCTTCTGAGCTACTGCTCTCATTATCTTAGTAGATGGGGAAGCTCTGACAGAGGGTCTTCACCTTGCTGTTCATCTCTTCCATGACGGACTGGTTGCCGATGTTCTGGATCACCGTGGCGATGACCTCTGCGATCTCGGACATCTCGGCGCTGCCCATTCCCCGTGTGGTGACATTCGGCGTTCCCAGCCTTATGCCGCTGGTGACTGCCGGGGGCTTTGTGTCGTGGGGGATGGCGTTCTTGTTCACCGTGACTCCGGCCAGATCCAGGGCTGTCTCTGCGTCCTTGCCCGTAACATCCATGCTGCTC
>JBAZFD010000239.1:0-4053 GCA_041653575.1 Thermodesulfovibrionales bacterium | reverse complement strand
GTGGGGGTGGGATAGGGCACAGGTCCGCCGAAGGTGGAGATGAGGCAGGAGATGAGCTCATCCGAGCCATTTCCCATGAGGATGTTTTCAGGCCCGACCTTGAGAGACCGCGCGAGGGTCTTTCTCAGGTCCCTTGCCTCGGGATCGGGATACCGGTTCAGGGAGGAAAAGACTCTCTCTGAACAGAAGCCTTCCAGGGGCAGTGGGTAGGGGCTTTCGTTGGCATCAAGCTTCACCGTGCAGGGAATATCCTTTGCCTCGTAGTGTTTGAGAGAGCGGATATTTTTTTTGGCCAGGAGGGCGGGATCCATTGTTTTCATACCCTTTATGATATATAGAGGATGGTGTGTTGTCAATTGCACCGGAGGGCTGTATACTGAGAGAAAGGACCCTATGGAACAGGGAAGATCAATCAAAGCTCAGTCAAGGAACTTTGTTGTTGTCTTGGGGGTTGTCTTTTTCCTCATTACAGCCGCTTCTTTTTTCTACAACCTTGTGGCAATTGAAAACCGGTACGAGGGGCTGGCTGTCACCACAGGCAGGTCCGTCTTTCAGACAATCGTGGCAGCCAGGAGGTGGAATGCCCTTCAGAAAGGGATCTATGTGCCGGTGACTGAAACGCTCAGGCCCAACCCCTACCTTGTTGACCCCCTGAGGGATATCACTGCCACGAACGGGATGCTTCTGACAAAGGTGAACCCCGCCTACATGAGTCGTCTTATTGCCGAAGTCCTGAACAGGGAAAAGATGATGCAGCTCAAGATCACCAGCCTTAAGCCCCTGAGACCTGACAACCGGCCTGATGCCTGGGAGAAGGTTGCCCTCGCGAGTTTTGAGAGGGGGCGTCCTGAGGAGTTTTCTGTTATCGGGAAGGGGGGTGCCGCTGTCTTCCGGTACATTGGGGCTTTGAAGACAGAGTCGTCCTGCCTCCAGTGTCATGGAAAACAGGGATACAAAGTAGGCGATATCAGGGGAGGGATAAGCATATCTTTTCCCTATACTCCTTTTGCAAGGGCAGCTGTTGAGGGGATCATGCAGGTCCTTACGGCTCACGTACTCCTCTTCATCATCGGCGCAGCCATCATTGTTCTCATGGGAAGAAGGCTTGTGGAGAATGTGGGAAGGCTTCAGGATGCCCTTGCTCACATTACCAGGCTGGAGGGGCTTCTGCCCATATGCAGCAACTGCAAGAAGATCAGGTCAGAAAAGGATGGGGGCAAGACCTGGGAGCCTATCGAGTCCTATATCCGCGAGAGGGCTGATGTGGAGTTTACCCACGGCATATGTCCTGAATGCCTGAAGAAGCTCTATCCTGAATACCCTCACCTGCACGACAAATACAAATAGCCATGGATATCTCCGATCTCAGGGGCATAGGAAAAACCCTTTTTTCCGAGACAGGCAGGATCCGGCTCAGGCCGGACTCATCTGAGCCGCTGGGAAAGGGGGCAGCCGGTGATGCCACATTTCCCATAGACAGGCGGGCTGAGGAGATCATCCTCTCCGGCCTGGAGGCAATGGACGAGCCTCTGAGCATCATCTCCGAGGAGTGCGGGGTCAAGGAGCTGAAGGGCGGCGGGCTGAGAGTCCTTATAGATCCCATTGACGGGAGCAAAAATGCCGTTACAGGCATCCCTTTTTACTGCACCTCCATCGCTGTTGCCGAAGGCTCCACCATCGGCAGTATTTCAATGGCCTATGTGCTGAACCTCCTCACCGGTGATGAGTTCTGGGCTGAGAAGGGAAAGGGAGCCTTTTTCAACGGCCAGAGGATTTGCAGTCAGCAGGCTGATGACACCTTCTATCTCGTTGCCTATGAGATGCCGAACACCGGGAAGGATTTTCCCAGGATTGCAGGTCTCCTTTCCCAGGCGCGGAGGACGCGCTGTTTCGGCTCCACTGCCCTTGACCTCTCTTATGTCGCCTATGGCGCTGTCAGCGTCTTTGTCACCCCTTCTCCTTCCCGGAGTTTTGATTACGGTGGGGGTGGCTCTTGGTGAAAGAGGCAGGAGGGGTCTTTACCGATACAGGCGGCAATCCGGTGGATGCTGTAGAGATAGGCCTGAAGAGGAGCGTCCCGCTCCTGGCCTCAGGAAACAGCAGCCTCCACGAAAAGGCGTTGAAGCTGTTGGGGAGCGGCTAACAGCTGGAGATGTGCTCCATGTACTTTTTGATCTCAGATTCGAAGTTATCGCTCAATATCTCTTTGCCCATGACATCCCTGATCTCTTTGATATCCCAGAAGCGTATCTCATCGATCTCCTCTTTATTGAAGGAGAAAGGGCCGTTGTGCCTGCACAGGTAGGTGTAGACCAGTTCGCTCTCGTAGGGGTTTGAGTGGATGTAGGAGTAAAGGTAGGTGAGCTTCTCAGGGAGGACGCCCAGCTCCTCTTCCATCTCCCGCTTTGCCGCAACCAGAAGATCCTCGTGGGCTGAGATATGGCCTCCCACTGAGGTGTCCCACCTTCCGGGCGCAACATCCTTTGTCATGGCCCTCTTCTGGAGAAGGACCCGTTCCTGGTCGTCAAAGACCAGCACATGCGCGACTTTGTGCAGCAGGGAGGGGTTGCCGTGTATCTCAGACCGGGGAGCGGTCCTGATGGTATTGCCGTTTTTATCAACTATCTCAAGTATCTCTTCCATGAACTAAAAATACCAGAAGAATGCCCCTTTCGTAAAGTAGCAGCCGTTTTGGTACAACTGATAGGCGCCTTCAAGCCCGGAGAGACTGCCCTGAATATTGAAATGTGAAGGTATGATGATTTTAATGAATTTCAAAGGAATGACTGTAAACTCTGACAGGTGATTTAAAGCAACTGAGGTGTGGTATAAAAAGGATGAGATCAGAGCTGCTATCTGCGTAGTTATAGAAAGAAGGGTGCATTGAGACGAAAGAAGGAGGGATCAAGACATGAAATGGAAAGGAACCAAAACATTTCGCTATAAGACTGCATGTCTACGATAGAGCGTTGAAATTTAAGGTAAAACTGGAGGTTTGCAATGTGGAAGAGATCTTATCTTGGACTTTTGGCCTGTCTATTTCTATTTGTTCAAGCTGCGCCTCTGTACCTTGACTGTGGTATCGCGCAAAGTGAAGAGCAAAAGCGGCATGAAAATGAAAGATTCTATAAATTAAAGGGGAAGCATGTTGAGTTCATGAATGCAGAGAAATATAGAGATGACATAGATTTGGTACGCAAAATGACGAACATTAATCAGAGCGAAAGGATGTCGACTGGCGTTACGAGAAAAGCGAATATTCGCGTTAATAGAATTGATATAAATGGTGATGGACAAACTGAAATTCTATCTTACATTATGCAAGAAGAATGGTGCGGACAAGGTGGAGGATTGTGCACATTCTTAATATTCCAAAAGAACGAAATAGGTCATTGGGTAGAGTTGCTTAAGCTTGGTACATATGAAGATGTTATGTTGTTAGATTCCAGTAATAATGGATATCATGATCTTGCATTTAGAGACAGTCTTTTTGACAGCAATAAAACGATAGAAACTATCGTAGTTTGGCGTTTTAGCAAAAAGAGATATAACCCGTATTTGAAAAAAATAATAACCACTATAGATCATGAGAATCTACAGGTGAGTTCATGGGAGTTTGATTCAAATAAGAGTCAATGGCGATTGATCAAAGAAACAGATTAGGAGCCGCGTGAGCTATTGAACTAAAAGGAGGTTTTTATGCCACAACATCTGATTGACTTCTCGAATGAGAGCTATATCCAATTCAGAGACCAGCTTGCTGGGACTGAAAGTAGCGGGATTTACTCTGTAGAGAGCAAGTCTGGCTATCTTGGAAGATACCAGTTTGGCGAGCCCCTTTTGCAGGATCTGGGATATTATAAAGGGGACAAAACCTCCAAGAATGATTGGATAGCTGAATGGTCAGGAAAAGATGGTATAACAAGTAAGGTTCATCAGCAGAATCTGTGGGAAGCTTGCGGTTCTGGCAGATTCCCAAGTGTATGATATAGCGCGATTTTCATGACTTCGAAGTTTTTAAAACCGTAAGCTCTTTTTGAAGTCACTCGTGCC
>JBAZFD010000238.1:0-4082 GCA_041653575.1 Thermodesulfovibrionales bacterium | reverse complement strand
ATCCTCCTGGCCCATCTCATGAGCTCCATAGGAGGATTTCAGGGCTTCACCGTTGCCGGAGAGGGGAACATCCTGGAGATGCCCGGCGGAGCAGGCCTTGAGATAGCGGCCATCCGCACCGAGATAGGCCCCCAGGGATATATCTCCGACTGGGCAGTGGATGTGAAGAGGATTGAAAACGGAACGGTCATCGCTGAAGAGAGCATCAGGCCGAACAGCCCATCCATCCACGGCGAATACCTTATCAACGCCAAAAACATCCAGACCTCCCCCTACAAAGCGGTTCTGTTGCAGATCAGCAGGGAGCCCGGCGGTATATGGGCGCTCATCGGCGGAATACTCTTCTCCCTGGGGACGGTAGTACTTATCGGGCTGAAGATGAGGAAGGAAGAGAATTTGGAAGGAGCAAAGGACTAAAGATACTCTTCCGGCAAGAACAGTTGCCTGATAGCTTATCTCAATGTAGTCGTCAACCAGTTCAGCGGGAATAGACTTGAATTATGGAATCCATAATATTTCTTGACTATACATGCAAATATTATTATATTTTTATTAAAGCATTGATACAGGTGAGGAGGTCATAATGCGTTCCCTGGGGAATAAGATAGAGGTCCTGAAGGTCATAGCCCATCCGGTGAGGATCAGGATATTGGAGGAACTCCTGAAGGGGGTGAAGTGCGTCAGCGACTTTGAGGATTTTCTTGAGATCAGCCAGCCGAATGCGTCGCAGCACCTCTCGCTCCTCAGGAGATACGGCCTCATCGACTATTACATGGACGGCAGGCTCAGGTGCTACTTCCTCAGGGACCCCATAGTCCCCGATCTCCTGGCGATACTGGGAAAGGAGTACCAGGAAGAGCTGCCCGCCCCTCCCTGCTGCCCTGTCACCAAAAAAGGAAAGTATCCCGGAGTTCGTCCGGGGAAAAAGACATGAAAAGCGAGCTCCTCAGCGAATGCCTACTCTTCCAACTGCCGTTTCTACGATGAAAGGAGATGCCATGACCATCACCCTCTATCTCAATGACCCTCCGGGAAACCGCTGAAACCAGATCCTCTCTGCCGTGGCAGAGATCACAGCGCAACATGATCTTTCTGTCAGGATCGTCAAAAAGACAGATATCACTCCCTATGAGCAAACCCTTCCTGCAAGGATTCCGGCTGTAGCCATAGACGACGAGGTAGTCTCAGAAGGCCGCGTCATCTCCAAAGAGGAACTGGAAGTGGAAATAAAAAGGAGGCTGTCATGATGGACCCCGATCTCCTTGCAGTCCTTCTCCTCCTCGGTCTTGGAGGCGGCTTCCTCTCAGGTCTCCTCGGCTTGGGCGGGGCCATATTCATGATCCCCCTTCTTCTCTATGTCCCTCCCCTGCTGGGCGTCGGCCAGTTCAGTATGAAGGAGGTGGCCGCCATCAGCATGGTGCAGGTGCTTTCAGCATCCCTTTCAGGGCTCATCGTGCACAGGAAAAACCGGTTCGTGAGCAAGTCCCTCCTCATTTCCATGGGGCTTTTCAATATCATGGGGAACCTGGCAGGCTCCATCCTCTCGAAGTATACCCGGAGCGCCCTCCTGCTCAGTATATTCGCAACTATGGCGATCATCGCTGCTGTTGCCATGTTCATACCCAAAAGGGAACAGGGCAAAGAGATCCCCCCTGAGGAGATCCTTTATAACAAGCCCCTTGCCTCAGCCATGAGCCTTGCCATAGGCTGCTTCGGCGGCATGGTGGGAGCGCCCGGTGCCTTCATCTACATTCCGGTGATGATCTACATCCTGAACATCCCCACGCGGATCGTCATAGGCAGTACCCTGGGGATAGTCTTCCTCGGCGCCATTGCAGGGACTGTGGGCAAGATGTATACAGGGCAGGTCCTCTGGCCTGAGGCCATATCCCTCGTTGTGGGGACCATTCCCGGGGCTCAGATAGGGGGGAAAATGAGCAAAAAGGTTGAGACAAGGCACCTTCGCCTCGCCATCGCCATAATCATCGCAATAACAGGGCTGAGGATGTGGTACGGCATACTCTTCTGATGAGGAATGCTTAAAATCCATTTCTTTACAACGGCATAGACTTCAAAGAAAAAATATAATACACTTGTCTTAAGCGTTCCGTTCCGCTGATCACTATGAACGATCAAGACAAGACAAAAGAACAGTTCACCGATGAACTGTCCCAACTGAGACAGAGGATCGCCGAACTGGAACAGTCGGCAAACAAGCTCAAAGAGGCTGAAATTGCTGCGCATTCAGCTGCGAGTTATGCCGGAAACATCCTGGACACCCTCCGTGACCCCCTCCTGGTCCTGGATGCAGACCTCAGGATCATCTCCGCCAACCGCAGTTTCCATACTCTCTTCAAGATGCCGGCTGATGAAATCATAGGAAGCTTCATCTATGACATAGGAGAGAGGCAATGGGATTGCCCAAGGCTGCGAAAGCTGTTACCTGATACCCTTCAAAAGGATGCCCTGTTCGACGACTTTGAGGTTGACCATACCTTCCCAACCCTCGGCCACAAGACAATGCTGCTCCATGCCCGTCGCCTTCACCATGATGAAACCGGCAGACCGAGGATCCTGCTCGCAATCGAAGACATAACGGAACGCAGACAGATGGAAAATGCCCTGAGAGAGCCAGCAGAGCGGTACCGAAGCATGTTCGAACATGCTACAGACGTAATTTACACAATCCGGGACGATGGGACCTTATCCTCCATGAGTCCTTCTGCCGAGCAGGTCATAGGCTGGAAACCCTCTGAGCTGATCGGCCGTCCCTTTGCAGCAATCGTCCACCCCGAAGATTTGCCGAGGACTTTTGAAGTATTCCAAGGAGTGCTCTCGGGAGAGGCAGTCCCCATTTTCAACCTGCGGATCCTGAAAAAATCCGGGGAGTATTGTGACGCGGAAATCAGCGGCGCCCCTTTAAAACACAATACCACTCATGAGATATTCGGCTTCGCCCGTGACGTCACCGAGCGCAAACGCACAGAACAGGCCTTGCGCGAGAGCGAAGAGAAGTTCCGGGCGATCTACGAGAACTCCACCGACGGCATCATGCTCCTGACAGAAAAGGGGTTTTTCGATTGCAGCCGCCGCACGCTGGAGATATTCGGCGTCGCCGGCAAGGATGAGTTCATCCGGCTGCACCCAGCCGAGCTTTCGCCGCCCCTCCAGCCTGACGGACGGGATTCCTTTTCCGCTGCCAATGAAAAGATTGCTGCTGCATTCAAAGAGGGGCAGAACCATTTTGAGTGGATGCACCGCAGAAAGAACGGTGAAGATTTCGCGGCTGAGGTATTTCTTACCGCCCTGTATTATGGGGGAAAACGAGTACTGCAAGCAACGGTGAGGGACATTTCAGAACGCAAGAAGACCGAGCAGCGGGTTGAGCTCCAGGTACAGCGTCTTTCCGCCCTGCGCGAAATCGACCTGGCTATCACCTCAAGCCTTGACCTGCGCCTCACCCTCAGGATATTGCTTGAACAGGTCGTAAACCAGTTGCATGTGGATGCAGCCGACGTACTGCTCCTTGATCCTCTTACCCAGACTCTGGAATATGCAGGCGGACGTGGCTTTATCACAGAGAACATCCAGCGCACGCAGCTTCGCCTCGGCGAGGGCAGCTCGGGGAGGGCGGCCCTTGAAAGGAAAACCATAAGCATCCCTGACCTTTCCGAGGCAGGAGATCTCTTTGCCCGTGCCGATCTGCTTGCGGAGGAACGTTTTGTTTCAGCCTTTGCCGTACCGCTCATTGCCAAAGGGCGCGTCAAAGGGGTCCTCGAAATTTTCCAGCGCTCCAGCCTTGAACCTGCGCCTGACTGGCTTGAGCTCCTTGAGACCCTGTCGGTACAGGCAGCCATTGCCATGGATAATGCCTCATTGTTCAATGAGCTTGAGCGGTCCAATGTCGAGCTCATCAGCGCCTACGATACCACCCTTGAGGGCTGGTCACGGGCGCTTGATTATAGGGATAAAGAGACAGAAGGGCACTCACAACGAGTCACCGAGATGGCGCTGAGACTGGCCCGCGCCATGGGTATGAGCGACGCGGAACTTGTGCACCTGCGCAGAGGCGCCCCCCTCCC
>JBAZFD010000237.1:0-4100 GCA_041653575.1 Thermodesulfovibrionales bacterium | reverse complement strand
AGGGAAGAGGGGGGACACGGCCTCTGCCTATTTGTTTTTCTTATATCCTTTTAAGTATCTTTTTGTTGTTTTCGATTAGCAATTGATGTAATAATTAAAAGTTTGCATTTCTTGACAATTAAAATTTTCCTGTTTTAGCATAAAGTAGCATGGGTTCATGGTTACTAAACTTAATAACTCTCAGTGATGAGTTAAAAAAAGGAGGGGTTATGGGTATAACACGGAGAGATTTCCTGAAATACACCGGTCTGGCCTCAGCATCAGCTGGTGTTGCAGGAGTCCCGTATTTCAAGTCTGTTATGGCAATGGGCACAAAGCCTGAAAAGGAAGCCACCTATGTGAACACATTCTGCGAGATCTGTTTCTGGAACTGCGGAGCGGTCGCAAAGGTGGTGGACGGAAAGGTTGTGAAGCTCGAAGGCCAGCCTGGGAACCCTGCCAGCAAAGGAAAGCTTTGCGCCAGGGGAAATGCCGGAATGGGTTCACTCTACGATCCCGACAGGCTCAAGACCCCTATGCTCAACGTGGGCAAGAGAGGGGAGCCGAAGTGGAAGAAGGTGAGCTGGGATGAGGCATTGACCTTTATTGCCGGCAAGATGGCCAAGATAAAGGAGACCTACGGTCCTGAGGCTGTGAGCCTCATCTCCCACGGCACAGGCGGAAGTTTCTGGAAAGAGCTCCTCTATGCCTACGGAAGCCATAACTACACAGCACCCTCCTTTGCCCAGTGCCGCGGTCCCCGCGACATAGGATACCTCGTCACCTTCGGCGCAGCCCCCGGCTCGCCTGAGCAGATAGACATGGGGAACAGCAAGTTCATCGTGCTCATAGGCTCCCATCTCGGAGAAAACGCCCATAACAGCCAGGTCCAGGATTTTGTCGACGGCATATCAAAGGGCGCAAAACTGCTGGTCGTTGATCCTCGTTTCTCCATCGCAGCAGGAAAGGCGAACTGGTGGCTGCCTATCAGGCCCGGCACGGACATGGCCCTCCTCCTGGCATGGATCAACGTCATCGTCAACGAAGAGCTCTACGACAGGGAGTACATCGGCAAGTATGCCATGGGCCTGAATGAGCTCAAGGCCGAGGTCGCCCAGTACACCCCTGAGTGGGCTGCACAGGAAACGGATATCCCGGCGGCAACCATCGTTGCGACCGCCAGGGAGATGGCCCGGTACAAGCCCGGCGTAGTCATCCACCCCGGCAGGCACACCGCATGGTACGGAGACGACACCCAGAGGGGCAGGGCAATGGCGATCCTTACCGCCCTCCTGGGGGCATGGGGAAGGGAAGGTGGAAACTTCTTCCCCACCAAGGAAAAGGGCACCATCGCGCCTTATCCCAATATCCCGGCCCTGCCCGAGCCTGAGAAGCCCAACCTTACCGGCAGCTGGCCTTATGCCCTTGAGGCAACCACCACAGCCATGAGGGCAACCACGATAAGCGGAGATCCCTATCCTGTGAAGGGCTGGCTCGTCTACGGCTCCAACATCATGAAGACCATGCCGAACCAGAAGGAGACCATCGAGGCGCTGAGGAAGCTCGACCTCGTGGTCGTCGTGGACATCATGCCCTTTGAGCATATCGACTGGGCTGATGTGGTCCTCCCCGAGGCCACCTACCTGGAGAGGTATGACGACATAAAGGTGGGCAAGGGCAAGTCCCTTATGTACGCCATAAGGCAGCCTGTTGTGCAGCCCATGTTCGAGAGCAAGCCCTCCTGGTGGATTGTGAAGGAGCTCTCCAGAAAGATGGGGCTTGAGGCATACTTCCCCTGGAAGGACATGGAAGAGAACATAAAGACCAGGCTCGAAGCAGCAGGCGTCAGCTTCGAGGAGCTGAAGAAGAAGGGCACCATCGGCTTCCCCGATACAGCAAAGCCCTTCATCACCGCTGACAACGAGCCCGAGTTCGGCACAGACTCAGGGAAGATCGAGCTTTACTCCAAGGCACTGAAGGACAAGGGATTCGATCCCGTTCCCAAATACACAAGACCCGAGATGCCGCCTTCAGGCTACTTCAGGCTCATCTACGGCAGGAGCCCGCTGCACACCTTCTCAAGGACCACAAACAACCAGTGGCTCGCAGAGCTGTACGGGGAGAACGTGCTCTGGCTCAGCGCCAGGAAGGCACAGTCCCTGGGACTGAAGAACGGCGAATATGTCGTCCTTGAGAACCAGGACGGGGCAAAGAGCAACAAGATCAAGGTCAAGGCCACGGAAAGGATCAGGGAAGACTGTGTCTACATGGTCCACGGCTTCGGCAACAGGTCAAAGGATCTCACCAGGGCATACAACAAGGGAGCAGACGACCAGTCCCTGATCACCAGGTATGCCGTTGACCCCCTCATGGGCGGCACGGGTATGAGAGTCAACTTTGTGAAAATAGTGAAGGAGGCGTAAGATGCCAAGATACGCTATGGTTATAGATCAGAGAAGGTGTGTGGCTTGCATGGCCTGTGTCGTTGCCTGCAAGAGGGAGAATGATGTTCCTGAAGAGCATTTCAGGACAAGGGTTGTTGAGGTCATCGAGGGGGAGTTCCCCAAGCTGAGGATGGAGCTGAGGTCTGAGCTCTGCAACCACTGCGACAATGCTCCCTGCGTCAGCAACTGCCCTACAGGCGCATCCCATCATAGTGAAGACGGGACAGTGCAGATCAACCGCACCAAGTGCGTGGGCTGCAAGGCCTGTGTGGCTGCATGCCCCTACAACGCGAGATATATGGACCCCGAGGTCGGCTTTGCAGACAAGTGCACCTTCTGTGAGCACAGACTGAAGGAGGGCAAGGAGCCCGCCTGTGTCGCCACCTGCATCGGAAAGTCGAGGATATTCGGCGACCTTGATGATCCCAAGAGCAATGTGAGCATGATCCTCAAGGAGCATGATGCCCATGTCCTGTTGAAGGAAGCTGGGACTGAGCCGAAGGTGTATTACATCAAAAAATTCGGTAAGGCGGTATAGGAGGCTACCATGGAAATCACTATAACCGGTGCAAACGCTTTAACCTATCCTCACATGCATGTCTGGGACTGGAGGATTGCGGTATATCTGTTCCTGGGTGGCATAACAGCGGGTCTCCTCGTGATGTCCGCCATTGCCAACCTGAGAAAATCAAAGATGGTGGAAGCCGATAAGGCTTGTTGTGTGAAAGGGCCGATGCTGGCTCCCTTCATCCTTGCTGTGGGCATGTTTTTCATCATGCTCGACGTGGAGCGGAAGTTCAACTCTTTCTGGTTCTTCCTCTCCTTCCAGCCCCTTTCCCCCATGTCATGGGGCGCCTGGGGCGTCGGCCTGATCATCCCGGTGAGCTTCCTCTACGGGCTCTCGGTGGTGCCTGCTGAAATGAAGGGCTGGCTGCGGTTTGATGTCCTGAAGAAGCTCTCAGACCGTCTCAATCCCCACATGAGGATACTCGCCAAGATCAACTTCGGACTGGGCATTTTCCTCGGTATTTACACCGGAATCCTGCTCAGCGCCTTTGTTGCCAGGCCTCTCTGGAACTCTTCAGTCCTGCCGGTGCTGTTCCTGACTTCTGCCTTGTCTACCGGCGCAGCCCTTGCCATTATCCTGGCGAAGAGGTCAGCGGTAAAGCTCTTCTTCACCAAGATTGACATATGGCTCCTCTCTGCCGAGATCGTGGCAATAGTCCTCTTTTTCTACGGCCACTACACCTCCACTGCTCCCCAGAGGGCGTCCATTATGCCCTTCTTCTCCTTCAGCAGCGAGTACTTCTGGTACGGCACATCCATCCTGCTGATCAGTATTCTCCTGCCCCTCGCATTGGTGATGAAGCTCATGGAGGTGAAGGAGGAGCACGGTGAGAATCTCTCCCAGAGCGCGCTGATGAAGATGAAGCTGAGCGCCGTCATGGTGCTCATCGGAGGCTTCATCATAAGGCTTGCCTTTGTCTATGCAGGACAGCTGAGCAGCCTCGGCGGAGGTGTTGCAGGACTTTAGTTGATATGCAGGGGCAGCGCTTTCTGCTTCCCTTTCGTCTTGCCTGCATAACCTGAATATTTCAGACTCAACAGCGGCATCCCCGGACAACCAAGTCCAGGGGATGCCGCTTATTTTCTGGTTTTTTACGCTCAGGAGGGAGG
>JBAZFD010000236.1:0-4114 GCA_041653575.1 Thermodesulfovibrionales bacterium | reverse complement strand
GAGGGTGACAACTTCGGCTTTCTCCCTGGTGGGAAAGGACAAGGTCAGGGCCAATGTGCGGGCCATTGACGATACCATATGCTACCTCATTCCCAAAGAGACCATGACCCGGCTCATGGACGCCCACCCCATTCTGACTGAGTATTTCCTCAAGTCGCACCTTACAAAGTACATAGACAGGACCTACAAGGAGATGCACAACAAGAGCCTCTTTTACGGGGGCAGTGACAGGCTCCTTTTTACAACGCAGATCGGCGATGTGGCAATCAAAGAGGTGATCAGGGTCGATGAGGGCTCAACCATCCAGGAGTCGGCCCAGGTGATGGCAAGGAACAAGGTCAGCTCCGTGATCATCACAGACAGGAACGGCCTGCCCCTGGGGATCGTTACAGACAGGGACTTGCGGGAGAAGGTTGTGGCCAAGGGCCGCGATGTTGCCGAACCGGTGAAAAATATCATGAGCCTCCCCCTCATCCGCCTGGACGCCAGGGACTACTGCTTCGAGGCGGTGCTGAAGATGATCAGGCACAACGTGCACCATATGCTGGTGGTCAGGGATGGGGAGCTCAAGGGGGTCATCACGAACCATGACCTCATGCTCATGCAGGGCGCTTCACCCCTTTCCTTTGCCAAGGATATCGAGAGCCAGCAGACTATTGAAGGCCTCATCCCTGTCTCATCCAAGATCAACAGGGTTGTGGGGCTCCTCCTCAAAGAGGGGGCGAAGGCGAGCAGCATCACCAAGATCATCACAGAGCTGAACGACAGGCTGGTGAAGAAGGTCCTGGAGATCGCCGAGAGGAAGCTCGGCCCGGCTCCTGTCCCCTACTGCTGGATCGTCTTCGGGAGCGAGGGCAGGAAGGAGCAGACCTTCAAGACAGACCAGGACAACGCCATCATCTACGCTGACCCCCTGTCTGAAGAGCAGGAAGCGGAAATCAGGCAGTACTTCACCTCCTTCGCCTCCTTTGCGAAAGAGGGGCTCCTGAGGTGCGGTTTTCCGCCCTGCCCGGCTGACTACATGGCCAGCAATCCGCGGTGGTGCCAGCCCCTCAGCGCCTGGAAAAGATACTTCAAAGGCTGGGTATCCACGCCTACTGCTGAGGCTGTCCTGAATTCCGTTACCTTTTTTGACTTCAGGGCCGTTTATGGGGAGGCCGGCTTGGCCGAGTCCCTGAGGGACTACCTGGCGGCCATGGTGAGGGACCAGAAGGTCTTTCTGGGGTACATAGCGAATATGGCCATAAAGAACAGGCCGCCCATCGGTTTTCTCAAGGCCTTTGTGGTGGAAAAGGGAGGGGAGCACAAGGACGAGCTGAACCTCAAGATAAAGGGCATCGCCCCCTTGGTGGATATGGCGAGGCTCTTCGCCCTGGAAAAGGGGATCGGTGAGACCTCCACCCTTGAGCGGATAGAGGCGCTGCGGGATAAGCACTCCATCGTCAGGGAGTACGGCGAGGAGATGGCGCAGGCCTTTGATTTCATCATGCTCCTGAGGATCCAGCACCAGTACGAGCAGATAAAGGCAGGGAAAATGCCGGACAACTTCATCAATCCCAACAGGTTGAGCAACCTGGAGAAAAAGAGCATCAAAGACGCCTTCCAGCTCATATCCAGGCTCCAGGATATGGTCATAGAGCTCTACAAGTCAATGATATGGTGATGGATCTCCTGGATTTTTTCAGAAGAAAAGAGAAGGCAGCCCAAAGGGAGATGCCCCTGGCCGCGGCGCGGTATGTGGTTGTGGACACGGAGCTCACCGGGCTGGATGAGAGGAAAGATTCCATTGTCTCCATCGGGGCCATACGCATGGAGGGTGGCCGGATATGCATGGGGGAGACCTTTTACTGTCTCGTGAGGCCTGAGACGGAGATGCGGCGTGAGAGCATCATTGTTCACGGCATCACGCCATCTGAGGCCTGTGACGGCCACAGCATAGAGGATGCCCTCTCCGGTCTCTCCCGGTTCTGCGGCGATGATATTGTGACAGGCCACTTCATCTCCATTGACCTTGCCTTTATCAACAGGGAGATGAAGAGACTCTTCAGGAAAAGGCTGAAAAACGCGGCTGTCGATACCTTTGCCCTCTATGACTGGCTGAGGATGCGGGGAAAGGTAGATCATCCCCGCTACTACAGGCTCTATGAGATTGCAAAGGCAATGGACATTCCTGTGGAGGGCTCTCACAATGCCCTTGTTGATGCCTTTATCACAGCCCAGCTCTTTCAGCGGCTGCTCCCCGGCCTCATGGAGGCGGGAGTGACGGATCTGGGAGGCATTCTGTCCATAGGACATCCATCCAAAGGAGGTGAAGGGAAGAGCGTATACGGGGAAATCTGCAACTTCTGAGTCTTAAACAAATGATAAATTGCCAAACAAAGGAGGAGGGAAAATGAACGAAAACAAAACAGCCCAGGAGATCCTTGAGGATCCTGATTTCAAGGCGCTTTCAAGCCAGAAAAACTCCATTTCTCTGGTCCTGACTATCCTTGAGCTTGCCCTGTACTTCGGGTTTGTCAGCCTCATCGCCTTTAACAAGCCTTTCCTGGGCACGAAGATCACCAGCACCATCACCATCGGCATCCCCATTGCGGTGGGGACTATCCTCCTGTCATGGATCTTCACCGGGATCTACGTCAGGTGGGCGAACAACAAGTACGACGTGCTTGTCAAAAAAGTCAGGGAAAAGATAGGAGGATAGGATGCCGCAGACAATCATTGGACAGACAAACCCGATTGCCATTGGCTTTTTCATTCTCTTCGTCCTGAGCACCTTGGTCATTACGTACTGGGCTGCAAAGAGGACGAGGACCACAAAGGAGTTCTACGCAGCCGGCAGGAGCATCACAGGATTTCAGAACGGCCTTGCACTGGCTGGTGACTATATGAGCGCAGCCTCCTTCCTGGGGATCGCCGGACTGGTCTCCACAAAGGGGTATGACGGACTCATCTACTCAGTGGGCTGGCTCGTTGGGTGGCCCATACTCATGTTCCTCATCGCCGAGCCGCTGAGGAACCTCGGCAAGTACACCTTCGCCGACGTTGTGGCCTACAGGCTGAGCCAGAGGCCGGTCAGGACCGCCGCAGCCTCAGGCTCACTCATCACCGTCCTTTTCTACCTTATCGCCCAGATGGTGGGAGCAGGAACACTCATCAAGCTCCTCTTCGGGCTCCCTTATGAGGTTGCCATTGTTGTCGTGGGAGTGCTCATGATCGCCTACGTCCTCTTCGGGGGAATGCTGGCGACGACGTGGGTGCAGATCATCAAGGCTGTGCTCCTCCTTGGCGGCGCAACCCTGCTGGTGATCCTGACCCTGGCCCAGTTCGGGTTCAGCTACAGCGAGCTCTTCGGCTCGGCAACAAAGCTCTACGGCGACAAGTTCCTTGAGCCCGGCGGTCTGGTGACAAACCCCATTGACGCCTTCTCCCTCGGTCTCGCCCTCATGTTCGGTACAGCGGGGCTTCCCCACATCCTCATGAGATTCTACACCGTGCCTGATGCAAAAGAGGCCAGGAAGTCCGTGTTCTATGCCACCGGCTTCATCGGCTACTTCTACATCCTCACCGTGACCATCGGCTTCGGCGCCGCGATCCTCGTGGGTAAAAGCGTCATCACCGGCATCGACAAGGGAGGCAACATGGCTGCCCTCCTCCTGGCTGAGACCCTGGGCGGAAACGTCTTCCTCGGCTTCCTCGCTGCCGTTGCCTTTGCCACCATCCTTGCCGTTGTTGCAGGTCTTACCCTCGCCGGCGCATCGGCCCTCTCCCATGACCTCTATGTGGGCGTTATCAGGCGCGGCGTTTCCAATGAGAAGGATGAGGTGAAGGTTGCCAAGGCTGCCACAATCGGCCTGCGAATTGCTGCCGTCCTTCTGGGAATTCTCTTCAAGGGGCAGAACGTGGCCTTTATGGTCGGTCTCGCCTTTGCTGTTGCAGCCAGCGCCAACTTCCCGGCACTCCTCATGTCCGTTGTCTGGAAGAAGTTCACCACCAAGGGCGCACTGGCCAGCATATACACCGGCCTTGTCCTCGCCGTCGGCCTCATCGTCCTGAGCCCCACCGTCTGGGTGGATGTGTTCCATGCAAAGGAGAAGGCTGCGGTTGAAAGCCAGGT
>JBAZFD010000235.1:0-4144 GCA_041653575.1 Thermodesulfovibrionales bacterium | reverse complement strand
GGCAATGGACGCATCGGTCAAGTTTACGGTATTGAAGATTACAAACGAATCAGGTCGCTCTCGCCGGCTCTCTGCCACCGGGTACGTGGAATGGGTGTTGGGCGATCTGAGAGCAAAAACTGCGATGCATGTAAACACCGAGATTGACTCCAATACCGGCGCGCTTTTCGCGCGGAACCCCTACAACGTGGAGCTCGCCGACAGGACCGCCTTTTTCGACGTGGATGATGAGACCAGGACCGTAAGCGGAGACAGGGCGGAGTTTCTCGGTCGCAACGGCACACTGCGGAGCCCGAAGGCGATGACCCGTGCACGGCTTTCCGGCAGGGTTGGCGCAGGCCTGGACCCTTGCGCCGCCATTCAGGTTCCCTTCGATCTGGCTGACGGGCAGGAGCGGGAGATAATCTTCGGTCTCGGTATGGGGCGGGATTCAAATGATGCCCGTCAGCTGGTGCGTCGTTTCCGTGGACCTGCCGCTGCCCGCAGGGCGCTCGAAAATGTCTGGCAATACTGGAACCGCACGCTCGGCGCAGTACAGGTGGAAACGCCGGACCAGTCCGTCAATGTACTGGCCAACGGATGGCTCCCATACCAGACTCTGGCCTGTCGTCTCTGGGCGCGGAGCGGATACTACCAAAGCGGGGGAGCATTCGGTTTCCGCGACCAGTTGCAGGACGTAATGGCGCTTATCCACTCTGAGCCGCAGCTTGCGCGCGAGCAGCTTCTCCTCTGCGCGGCCCATCAGTTCAGGGAGGGAGATGTCCAGCATTGGTGGCATCCCCCGTCAGGGCGGGGCGTGCGTACACACTGTTCGGACGACCTTCTCTGGCTGCCCCTGGCTGCGTGCCGTTACGTTCTGGCTACCGGGGACACCGGGGTGCTGGATGAAACTGTCCGCTTCATCGATGGCCGTCAGGTAAGGAAAGACGAAGACTCCTATTACGATATTCCCCTCGAGTCCGAAGAAAGGGCGACTTTGTATGGTCACTGCGTGCAGGCCATTCTGAAGGGCCTCAGCCGCGGCGAACACGGACTGCCGCTTATCGGCTCTGGCGATTGGAACGACGGAATGAATATGGTGGGCGAGCTCGGCAAGGGTGAAAGTGTCTGGCTGGGATTCTTCCTCTATAAACTGCTCGTGGATTTCAGCGAGATTGCGCGCCTGCACGACGATCAGCCCTTCGCTGAACACTGCCGGGAGGAGGCTGTGCTTTTGCGCAGGGATATCGAGGAAAATGGCTGGGATGGCGAGTGGTATCTGAGGGCATACTTCGACGACGGGTCTTTATTGGGCTCTGCCGGCAATGCCGAATGCAGGATTGATTCCATCGCGCAAAGCTGGTCCGTTCTCTCCGGCGCCGGGGATGCCGGACGCTCCCGCGTGGCAATGGAAGCGGTGGACAGGCTTCTCGTTCGACGGGACCATGGCCTGATCCAGCTCCTGGACCCTCCCTTCGACAAATCGGATCTGAACCCCGGCTATATAAAGGGATACGTCCCTGGTGTAAGGGAAAATGGAGGGCAATACACCCATGCGGCGATCTGGGCCGTGATGGCTTTCGCTGCCCTGGGAGACAGCGGTCGCGCCTGGGAGCTGCTGGCAATGATAAACCCGGTAAACCATGGGGGATCTCCGGAGAAGATCGCAACCTACAAGGTAGAACCCTATGTTGCCGCGGCAGACGTATATGCGGTCTCTCCGCACATTGGCCGCGGTGGATGGACATGGTACACCGGATCGGCAGGCTGGATGTACAGGCTTATCCTCGAATCACTCCTTGGGCTGAACCTCGAAGGAGAGAAGCTGCGCTTAGCGCCCTGTCTGCCCGCGGATTGGGAGGCTTTCACGGTGCATTACCGGTACAGGGAAACCTTCTACCACATCATTATGTTGAAAAGGGATGACGGTAGCGTGGCGACTGTGACCGTCGATGGTGTCGAGCAACCCGATAATGCTGTTCCGCTTCTTGACGACCATCAGGAGCATACCGTTGAGGTGAGAATACCCCGCTCTGACAGAGCGGCAAAAAACAATGCACCAAAAACCTGACAACCTTTTTTCTTGATCCCCCCAAGAGGTAAGCCGGAAAAAAGTGGCCAGTCGTGAAGGGTGGGCAGGGCAAACGCACTATAGGGGCAACAACTTCAATCCTTGTCCTTCAAGCCTTCTAACTCAGAGAAAGAGACGAAATTCCCCCTTAAAAAAGGGGGCCAGGGGGTTGTTGGGCTGCCTTTGAAACGGATACAACCCCCTTCATCCCCCTTTTTTAAGGGGGAATAACACCCCAGAGCCTTCAGGATCCCTATAGTGCGTTTGCACTGGAAGGGTGGGTCTCAGTCCTTTTGCTTTGAGATATAATAGAAAAAACCATGAAAGGGCCTGCCTTTGAGCAGGAATGGCTCTCAGACTGCCCCCACCCGAGGAATGATGACTGAAAAGAAAGGAATAAAGGATACCTCTGCGCAAAGCCCTCCTGCAGAAAGGGAGGTCCCTGTCCCCGCTGTATCATGGGAGGAAACAATTGAAGGGGAGGGAAGTGATGAGCCCCGGCCTGAAAAGGATCTCTATGTCGTCGGCATCGGAGCCTCGGCAGGAGGACTTGAGGCCTTCGAACAGTTTTTCTCGAACATGCCGCCTGACAGCGGCATGGCCTTTGTTCTGATTCCCCATCTTGCCCCTGAGCACAAGAGCGTTCTGGGAGAGATCCTGAAGCGTTATACCCGGATGGAGGTCAGCGAGGCCGAAAACGGCATGGCAGTCACGCCGGACTGTATCCGGATTATCCCCCCGAACAAGGACATGGCGATAATGAACGGCAGGCTTCAGCTCCTGGAACCCACCATATCCAGGGGCATCAGGCACCCGATAGACTTTTTTTTCCGCTCCCTGGCCCAGGATTTCAGGGAGAAGGCCGTCTGCATAATCCTCTCTGGCACAGGCTCCGGCGGCACCCTTGGGCTCAAGGAGGTCAAGGGTGAGGGAGGGCTGGTGATGGCGCAGGATCCCGGCAGCTGCGCTTACCCCGGTATGCCGTCGAGCGCCATTGCCACCGGCCTGGTTGACTATGTATTGCCTGCGGCAAAGATGCCGGGGCAGCTCCTGGCGTACATGAAGCACAGGCACATAAAGCCGCTGGTAGAGGCAGACATGCCTGAAGAGAAGACCACCGGGGGCCTGCAGAAAATACTCTTTCTTGTGCGCGATCACACGGGCAATGATTTTTCTCTCTACAAGAGCAATATGATACTGAGAAGGGTAGAGCGGCGGATGGCCATCAACCAGATAGAGACGCTCTCCTCCTACATCAACTACCTGAGAACCAACTCCCATGAGATAGATCTCCTCCACAGTGAGTTCCTTATCAGGGTCACCAACTTTTTCAGGGACCAGGAGGCCTTTGAGGAGCTGGCAAAGACCGGTTTCCCCCTGATCCTTGAGGGCAAACCCGAGGATTATACGGTGCGCATCTGGGTGCCGGGGTGTTCCACCGGGGAGGAGGCCTATTCTCTGGCGATCCTGGCCCATGAGTATATGGAGAATCTCAGGCAAAGGGTCAGGGTCCAGATATTCGCTACAGACATAGACACAGAAGCCATAGAAATTGCGCGGAACGGTATGTATCCCGAGGGCATATCTGCCGATATCTCGCCTCAGAGGCTCAGCCGGTTCTTCATAAAGAAAGGAAACGCCTATAAGATAAAGAAGGAGATCAGGGAGATGGTGGTCTTTGCCCTCCAGAACATGATCAAGGACCCCCCCTTTTCAAAGCTCGACCTGATAAGCTGCCGGAACGTGCTCATTTACATGGGAGCCGAGCTCCAGAGAAAGGTCATCCCTATCTTCCACTATGCCCTGAATCCCGAGGGACTTCTCTTTCTCGGCTCTTCCGAGACTACCGGCGGATTCTCTGATTGTTTCAGGATTGTGGACAAAAAGTGCAAGATTTTTCAGTCCAAGAGGTCCGGGAGAGTAGCACCCCTGGCCCTGGACCTCCACCATACCTTCCCGTCTCCCGGACCGGCGTCGGGAATGCCGGTCCTGCCGTTGAAGTCCGGAGAGCCGGGCATCAGGGAGATGGTTGAATCCTTGCTTCTTCACCAGTACAGCCCGGCCTGCATCGTTATAAACGAAGGCGGAGACATA
>JBAZFD010000234.1:0-4146 GCA_041653575.1 Thermodesulfovibrionales bacterium | reverse complement strand
CTATGAGTGTCCTGAATGCTGCGCCCATCTGTTTGATACCCAAGAGGAGGCTCTGAACTTCCTTAATGGTAAAGGGGTGAAATCATGCCAGTCGGAATAGACTATGGCCGGGGGGTGGTGAACATCAATGAGGCCACTGGGATTCGCTATGGGGTGATCTCCATGAGAGATATCCTTCAGGCGTGGGCGGACTCAAGTGAACCTGTCTACCCCTGCGCCAATCCCCAATGCACCTGTGAAGAACTTGGGAAGAGGCAAAGAGATTGTGACTTCTGTGAGCCCTGCGGATATGAATACGAAGGTCAGGGGTATGCCATGCAGGACTGTCTGGATTCAGACGTTATGGTGATTGAATCCCCCTTCTACACCTACACCCGCTTTTGCTCCCCCTGCGTTCCTGGGGCTGGGGATCTCAACAACTATGATAGGAATGGAGTGAAGACCTACTGTCTGGATGGCTCCTGGTTCGATTCAGGGGTGGCTCCATACCCGGTGTATTCAATAGAAACCAATCTGGAAGTGAAATAATTATAAAGGAGGATATTCTCATGGGCGATCGAAGAATGGCAGAAATAATAACTGAAAGGGGGTCATTGTATGTCTACACCCACTGGATGGGATGGGACTTCCCAGAGATGGCAAAGCAGGCTATAGTGGCGGCCAGGCCTCGATGGGATGACCCTATTTATGCCACTCACATAATAGTGGATCAGTTGACAAAAGAGGGTAGAGATCAGGAAACCGAATTTGGTCTTATGTGTACCCCCTGTTGTGAGGATTCGTACAATGGTGACTCCCCCTCCGTAATTATCAATCTGCCCTCCCGCATACTCACAGTACATGGGAAAGGGGCAGGAAAATGGCGGTTCAGTGAGTTGGTAAGGGGGTAGGAGTAAATGCCCACATACATATTTAAGATCACCATGGCTGAAGAAGCCGACACTCCGGAGGATGCCTGGTCCCTCGCTATGGAGGATTTATCCCATGTGGTATCCCATGGATTCATGTCCGATTTTGAAATAGAGGGGGAGGAAATCCAATGAGTGATTGGTGGTTTGATGTCTACAGTGAGGAGTATGGAACTGACTCCTTCGGTGAGTATAACACAAAGGAAGACGCTTGGGAGGCTATCAGGAGAGTAGCAGATAATGCAGATCGTCTCTCCCTCTCTGATGGGGTGAAGAGATTCTTCTCGGCTCCATATGAGAGAGAAGATGAGGAGGAGGATGATGAGACCTATTGACAGCATAAACGCCATTCCTGTGGATCAGCTTCCGGTCTATATCCCGCCAAACAAGCGTTGTCGCTGGTGCAGGGGATCACTTCTTAGCCCAGGACCCTTAGTAGGTCCTTTCTGGTGCCACCATCCGGTGGGTAGGAAATTACCCTCTAGAGGAGATGACCCCTGTGCCTCAACAGATTGGGACGATGCCTGCAATCTACATCCTTCCCGTTTGGGGAGTGATACAAAAGAGGATGACAATGAGGGGTAATTCCCCTCTTGCATAATAAAAAAGGAGACTTTTGCCTATGATTGAAGAAGAAGAAATCCAAGAAGACCCCTCTCTGGAGGGAATAACCACCCCCCCATCGGAAGACAATATGATCTACATGGACTTTATGGCGGATCACTTCGTGGGGAGTTGCCCGGAGTGTCATTATGTCAACCGTGTGACCACCATTGCCGATAAGGTGGTGTGTCAGGAATGTGGCCATCTCTTCCTGGTGGGTGATATAGAGAACCAGGAGGGGAAGAGGGGGGATGAGCTGTGTCTCCCTGCCACCCCACTGAAAGTCTCAGTTACCTTCTGGAGAGGAGTGATCGATCGTGTTACTCTTCCAGACGGCGTGGAGTTGATGATCAAGGATTACGATCCTGAGTCCTATGATGAAGAGGACTTAATAAAAGACGATGAAGGAGAGCTATACCACCTGAGTGAATACAAGGGTGGGGAAGAGGATGCCTAAGAAGGCAGAAAAAACGATTAAAATTATAGGTTTCCAGGTGGTTGACCCTCATGGGAGAGTCTTCCCGGGATACCACACGCACACAGTGCTGTCCTTGCAGATAGCACTCCAAGACCAACAAACCTCTCCGACGATATGGCTCCTGAAGCCCATCCGCGAGGGGGAGATAGAAAGTCCCACGATGATTCGATAGGGAGGGAGAAACACCCAAATGAAAAGCTATCTATTCACCATCCACATGGGGGCTTCTGCCGACTCTTTGGTAGAGGCCTGGCAGCAGACCAGACGGGAGATAGACCGCCTAAACCCAGTGGATCTCCTAACCAATACCAATGCAGTAGAACTCAATGAGGAGGAGAGGAATTCAACACTGGACACCATTGAGATGGTGGTTGAGGGGTATGAATGGACATGCCCCGAGTGTGAAACATACAACACCCAGATTGAGTCTGTCCCCCTGGTGAGGTGCAAGTGCTGCCACCACGCCTTTGAAGTGGACAGTCTGGAACACGCCTACGAGTGAAAAAAGGAGGAAATAACAACCATGACAGAAAAATGGAGAGAGGTGTGTCGCTACCCTCTCAAAGCGTATAACAGAAGGAAAGGGGACAGCAGGCTCCGTTTAGAGTTGACTCCCAAGGGAGATTATGAAATAGTGGAGGAAGAGCCTGTCTGCCACCCTATGGAAATGAGTGAGCTCTCAGTCCGCCTGGTGCACTCCACTCATGTGGATGGCTACTATGTGGGATTATACACCAAAGGACCTAAGGAGAGACAGGTAGCTTTGATAGGATTGATTGATAGCTGTCGGTTTCTCCCGCAGAAGGGGTTCAGGATAGAGCGGCCCAAGAACTCCCGCCTGTCATTCAAAGTGATCAAGGAGGGGTGAGAGATGCCAAAAGGGAAATCCCGAAGAGACCCTAACACTCCGGTGGCCACTTTCACCATCGGAACTGTAGGATATGAGATTCGCTACACCGGACCCCACGAAAGTTGTCAGGCCCAGTACAATCCCAAGCACTTTTGGGGAGGAACCACCCCCTCCCTTATAGTCACACGAAGGGATGATAACGGACTGGATGAAGTGGAGTATGATCCATACAGTCCCAAGTTTTGGCAGTGGATCACCCACCTGATATGTAACATGGATATCTCCAGAGAGAGGTGTACCGGAGAGGAGACCACTCCACGAGAGGATATGCGTCGGGCGTATCTGCGATCCCGAGGAGGTAACTGCCCCTTCTGTAAGAGTAGCCATATAGAAGATAAGGGCTCTCCAGAGATAGATGAAAACTGGGTGGATCTTCCGGCCAAGTGTAATAATTGTGGGAAGGAGTGGACTGACCACTACCTCCTGCATGATTTCAGCATAGAGGAGGAGTCGAATGGACATGACTAACCCGAATTACATATACATCCACTCTAATTGGGGGGTGCTTACTATCAATTCCGAGGGGTACGTCCTCCCCTTCGAGTCCAAGTATAACTCCCATCTGGAAGAGGATCGTGGGCAGATGATAAACGGAGGGGATGCCCTGGGGGATATCGTGCGCTTTGATCTGCAGGAGTTTCGCCACACCTATCCGAAGGATACCCCCCGCGACATTGACATCTGTGACATCGGCTACTGGACAACCGATGGGAAGTATGAGCCTCCAGTGGATGACTTCCGTCAGGAATTCTGTAGGAAGGGGATTGACAGGGAGGAAGTTCCTCCTGTCAAGATAACTCCAGAGAGTGCCCCTTTCTCCTCTAGCAGAGAGGCTCTTTCCGCTTGGAGGTATGCCGTAGAGAATGGAGACACCTGGTCAAGCTTCTCTGATTGGCTAAATCAGAAGGCGGAGGAGTATAAAAAGGAATCCCCCTCTCTCACTCAAGAGCAACTAGACCGCCAGGACTGGGTGGACAACGGGATTCATGGGTTGCTGGAGGAGCTTACAGGCAAGGAAGTGGACTGGGACATAGAGGACATTGGTCTCATCCGAGATGCCTTCAAGGAGGTCATTGTGGATCGTGGCATGATAATGACCGAGCAGCAATTCTACCCCTTCATTTAAGGGTAAAAATAAGAAAGGAGGAAATATCACTATGCCATTACATCCAAAAAAGGGAAAATGCCCCGTCCCTGAGTGTGGAGTATCACTCACCTCCAATGACATGGATGCCCACATGCGCTTG
>JBAZFD010000233.1:0-4202 GCA_041653575.1 Thermodesulfovibrionales bacterium | reverse complement strand
CCCGGGAACAGGAGACGCACCTTTTTTCTGAAGAGGCCATCCCGCTCATGCCGCCCTCCCCTCCTTCTGGAGCTCCTTTCTGACTCCCTCCTGGATGTCCTGGAGGGTGATCGTCATGCTGCCCCTCTTGACCGCCATGAGGGTCGCGTACCTGACCACGTTCATTATCGCCCCGCCTGAGAGCTCATACCGGGAGGCTGTCTCCATGAGGTTTACATCCCCGGCGAAGCCTGTCTTATCGGAAAAGGAGCCCTTCCAGAGCCTGTACCGGTCGGCAGGCCGGGGCATGGGGAAGTGAATGATGGACTGGAACCTCCTGGTGAAGGCCTCGTCGAGGTTGGACCTGAGGTTTGAGGCGAGGATCACCACCCCAGCGTAGTCCTCGACCCGCTGGAGGAGAAAGGAAACCACCTGGTTGGCGTACCTGTCGTTGGCGTCGCTGACCCCTGTCCTTTTGCCGAAAAGGGCATCCGCCTCATCGAAGAAGATGATCCAGTTCTTGTGCTCTGCGGCGCGGAAGACCTTCTCCAGGTTCTTCTCCGTCTCTCCCACATACTTCGAGACCACCATGGAGAGGTCTATGCGGTACACATCACGACCTGTCTCCTTGCCCAGGAGGGAGGCGGTCAGGGTCTTTCCCGTTCCCGGAGGGCCGTGGAAAAGGCTCCGGTACCCCGGCTTTATCTTTCGTCCCATCCCAAGGTCATCGAGGAGGATCTGGCCGTACTCTATCCATGCCTTTATCTCCAGCACGCTCTCCATGGTGTGGGGGTCGAGGACGAGGTCATCCCAGGCCATCTCCGTGGAAAGCCTCCTGGCAGGGAACTCTGCGCCGAAGGCAGGCTCCCGGACCCTGCCCGTTGTCACCAGGTCTATCACCTCGCGGGAGGGGGTGAGAAAACCGCTCAGCTCAGTGCTGTTCGGAGGCGGATCTTCCAGGGAGAGGATCCTGTGGCCGAAAAAGAAATGCTCCTGGTCAAAGAGGTAATAATACTGGAACCGTTTTTCCAGGTCTTCCCCTGCGAGGAGGAAGAGGACTGTCTCCCCTGTGGGGACAAACCCCTTGGAAAAGCCGTCTCCCCTCCCCCCGAATTCAGTGAACTCCCGGGAGCTCACTGAGTCCTCGGTGAGGAAGACGTCGAGGAGCCTCGGCCTGATATGGGGGACGAGGCTCATGATGAATACCAGTCTCTCCTCAAAGGAAAGCTCATAATGGCTGATGAAGCTGCCGTACATGGAATCCTCTTCATCATGCTCAGGAGGGGTGAGCTCCCGGATGTCCGAACAGGGGCATTCATGGCCGAAATGGAGCCTCATCCGCGCGTCAACAACAGAGGAGAACCACTCAAGCTCCTGCTCTATGGCAACGGCGTTGTTCCTGAGGAGATCAGTTACCATTCTGTTGAGAGAGCCCCCTTCATCCAGCTCAGTCTTATCATCGCAATGCCCCAGGGCAGCTTATCAAGGAGCATGTCATACCCCCTCCGCTCCACCTGGAGAATCCAGCCCTTTTCCCCTTTCCTGAGAAGCCCCTCCCTCCTGAGGAAGGCCTCCCGGAACCCCTCTGCTGATGTCTCCTTCAATGCCTGCCAGTGGGAGATCACCGTGGACAACAGGTTCTCAGCCTCGGTCCTCTCGTGATCAGTGATGGCTGTTTCCCTCTCCAGCGTTTCAAAGAGATCCCATCCGCAGAGGATCTTGTTCAGGGGAAGGAGGTATTCAGGCGGGGTCTCTTCCCCTGTGGCGAGGTAATGCAGGAGACGGACCGCCTGAGCCTGCGCATCCCTGTCCCTGAAGGCGCCCTCTTTCAGCAGGTTACAGTTCTCAAAAAAAGCAGGCAGGTAGGGCCAGAGGAGGATAAGGCCTGCATTTGAAACAGGGATGCCGTATATTGCTCTATCCTCAGGCTCCTGCCTCAACGTCTCATCCTGAACAGGGGAGACCTGGCTCTCCTTGGCGGAAACTGGGGCTTGCGCATCCTCTCCCCTCAGGATCTTCAGCAGAAAGCGGAGCAGCAGTCCTGCATCCTGCCCTGCTGCCTCAGCTGCCTTCTCCGTGATCAGGGTTATCCGCTCCTGCATGAGAGCTCCCTCTACAGAGAGGGCCAGAAACAGGGCATCCCAGAGGGGAAAGCTGGTCTCCCTGAAGGACCTGCCGGGAAGCCCGGATCTCTCAGCATCCACCCTGAGCCTCGTCATTATCTCCGTGATCCTGCCTGATCTGCCGGGACTGAGCAGGTCCGCTACCTCTTCCAGAAAGGTCAGGGAGAACTGGCTGATGAGCCTGGACCTTACAGCCCTTTCCCTGAGCTCCTGCCTGAACATCGCCTCAGCCTCTTCCCTGTTGTCCACGATCAGATCCATGGCCATCTCCTCAAGGGTCAGACCGGGCTGTTCAGCCCACCAGGGGAGGAGCCCTGTGCGCAGGAAATGCCTGAAGGCCTCCCTTCTCGCCCCTTGATCTGAAAGGACAACCATGCCGTCCCTTTCCCCTCTGCGCTCACCGGATTTCACCATTCCCTGTTGCCTGGAAAGGAGCTGCTCTGAAGCCTCCTCTTCGCTCTCCCCGGAGAGATCACTGAGACCATCTTCACGAAGGCTCCTTTTCAGGAGATCATCCCTGAGGGCAGCCCCGATCCTGCCGGGAAGATCCTCTATCAGCTCCGGATGCACTATCCCGAGGTCGAGCTCGATCCTGTCTATCTGCACAAGCCGCTCTGGTCCGGCAAAGGCTGAGAGCATCCTGTCCAGCTCCGCGGGAATGGCTGTCCGGCAGAGCTCTCCCACCCTCTGCTGGAGAACCAGTGCCTCACCAGCGCCTGCAAGACTGAGCTCGCAGACAAGCCTCCTGATCCTGTGCTTCCGAGGAATCATCTCCCGAAGACCTTCATCCTTTCAGCGAGGTTTGTCTTTCCCGCCCCTCCGGCGGCTGTGCCGAGGTTCTTCATCTCCGTGGCAAGGTTTGTCTTCACACTGCTGTCCTTGATCACCGTTGCTCTGGTCCCCGCCATCTCGATGAATCTTTCCTCCTCAGACCCCACTGCTATATCGGAGGTCCTGGTCCCTATCTTTGACACCGTGTCTTTGATGATATTCCCCATCATCCCGTCCAGCTCCTTCCTGATCGCCTTCTCGGTATCGGTAGCGGTCCCTGCCGCGATCTTACCGTCGATTGTTTCCGCGTAGATTCTCATGCCTTCCATGGCATTGGCTGCGCCTGAGATCTCCGGGTTTGCAAACGCCCCAGGGGTCTTGCCCTTGAATATGGTGTCAATCACCGTGTTCACGCTCCCTGAAAAAGCCTTGTTGATCGAGTCGGCCTGGGAGGTGATCCGGTAGTCCAGCTTCCCGAACTCCTGGTTCAGCTTTGCAGTGACATCCTTACTGACGAAGTCCAGCTTCTTGTCCATGATGGTGAGAATTTTTCCCTTGTTCAGCCTGATGATGTCGTCATTGAGCACTGTCCAGTCCGGTCTCCTGATTCCGTCGTCCATTGTCTCCTCCACCTCATCATCGCCGGGATCCGGGCAGATCCAATAGGGAACCGAGAAATCCGCCACCACCTTTTTGTCTGCTGATGAATAGACAAGGATGAAGGTGCCTCCCCTGCCGACACCGCAGAGCTGCTCCACGCCGGGGTGCTCCTTCAGGAAGTTACCGAAGAGCAATGCCTCCTTTGCCTTGTCTTCACGCTGTTTCAGAATATCTCCGATCCATTTCAGGCCCTGGAACCGAGAGCTGTTGATGAAGGTTTCGTAAGGGGTATAGGCCTGGTTGAAGGTGAGCCCCTTCACATTCTTGTTCACAATAGCCGCTGTCTGGAGCGCCTCTGAGTAGTCCTTTTCAAACCCCTCGTGGTCGAAGTCAGCGACGCTTTTGGTGAGCCTGCTGCTCATGGCCTTGATCTTTGTGTCCAGGCCTCCTGAGCTGTCTTTTATCACCTTTTTCAGGGCTTGGGTGTCTGCGCTGTCGGACTCGGCATCTCCTGTGTCCTGGACCATGGTATCCACCTTGAGGTTCAGGTCTTCCAGGTCCTTTAGGTGAAGGCCGATATCCCTCCTGTAGAGATAATGGGTAATCCGCAGGTCACCGATCCTGAAAGGCGGCCTGATGGGCAGGAGCCTGATCTCCTTCTCCACCATAAGGGAGATGACCCTGAAGGGCAGGTTGAAGCTGGTGATGAAAGAGCTCAGTGCTTTCTCC
>JBAZFD010000232.1:0-4207 GCA_041653575.1 Thermodesulfovibrionales bacterium | reverse complement strand
CATGGGCGAGTTTCAGTTCCGCGAGGTAGGCGGTGTGAGATGAGAGCGCCTGCCAGTCCGGGATCTTTTCGGCAAGGGCATCGAGTTTTTTCAGGTAACGTGCGGCGTGGGTGTAATATTTTGACACTGCCCGGCCCAGTAAGGAGTTCAGGAGCGCCCGGTAGATAACGCTTGTCACGAGGAATTGCCCGTTTTTCTCGAATGCTTCAGCCAGGGCAGCAGGATAGTGTAGAGATTGCCGTTCAGCTGGTCGGTTCGTCCGAGGATGTACTGCTCTGCATCCTTCATCCGCCCGGCAGTGATGAGAAATTCCGCATCGGTGTAGGAGAGCATTTCCGATTGAAGGATCTGCCGGACTTCATCGTCAACAACCTTTTCCTTTTTGTCGGCTCCTATGACCTCCAGCAATGCCTTCAGTGTGTCTATGCTTCTGCGTCTGTAGAAGATCCTCCAGGCTGTTTCAGTCAGTTTTCCCCTGTTTCCTGTTTTTTCATGGATTGCCATGAGGAGGTGATCCCGTTCGTCGTCCATGTAGGTTTCGGTTGAGGGGATGCGCTCAAGCCATGAAAGGGCAGTTACGGCGTCTCCTGATTCCAGGTAGGCCCGGCTGATATCCGTGCATGAGGCGATGGAGAGAGCAGGGTTGGCTGCCCTCCGGGCTTTCTCAAAGAGAGGGGCGTCTCTCAGCTGGAGGGCCAGGGATTCTATTTCGAAGTGCCAGTGCGGTAGTCCCTTAGTGCTCTGGCTTTCCAGCTCCCAGAGACGGTCAATCAACCCACGCATTACCTCTTCAGGCAGATACTCCGCTGCGCAGTTGATGAGGGTGTCGCGGATGCCGTAGGCGTCTTTCTGGTTCAGCTTCAGGACGATATCAGCCAGCCATTTTTTGTCTTCACACCGGGAGGCGTACTGGACAAAGAGGCGGCGCGCGTCGTACCGGAAGAGGTCTCCGATATGGCCGTCTGAGTCATCGCAGTGGTTGAAAAGGGCGTCGTCTGACTCGTAAAAGGCTTCGACCAGTTCCACCCCCTTACGGGGATCATCTATCCCTGTTCGGAGGCTGTCGAGCAGGGACCTCAGTTCTTGGGCAAAGGTTGCCGAGTCTCCCCGTCCGACAAAGCGTCTCATGCGCCTGAGGCCCGCCAGTTTTGATTTGAACTGCTTGACCCGTTCCTCAGGTGTTGCAATCAGCCGTTCAACCAGATCCTCTGCCGCCTCGCTGCGGACGGCCAGATCCAGGAGGGCCTCGGCCAGGGTCTCCGCTCCCAGAGCAGTCAGGCGGTTGCGTTTGTCTTCATTCATGACAGTTTTTCCTTCTTCAGGCGCATGGCTGCCTCAGGCAGGTGGAGACAAAAAGAATGATCAGGCCATGTGCCGGTTTCTGCAACAGTAGAAAAAAAACGGCAGGATTTCCGGAAAAGAACCGGATCAATCCTGTCGGGTGGGAAGATATTCCTTTTGGTGGAGGCGGCGGGAATTGAACCCGCGTCCGAAAGCACTACTCTCAAGCATCTACACGCTTATCCTGCTTATTTAAGTTTCGGAGGCGGGATGTGCCAACAGGCGGGCCTGCCCTCTCCTATCCCCTGAATCTCCCGCTGGCGATGGGGGGAGCCATCGTGGCGGCAGCCTGCTGTATGACGACCTTTCCCCGGCACAGGCAACCCGGGAAGATCGTGCTGCTATTGGTTAAGCAGCGATTGCCAGTTCGTTGTTGGCTTTTGTGTTTGTTCCATCTTTTTACGTGGTGATGGAGCCACGGCATGCAGCTTGAGCCTCATAACCCCCGTCGAGCCCTTTCGCCCCCGAAGGAAAGTCGTTGTACGTGATCCGTAAAACGGCTTGTTTTCATTATAACACATCAGGGAAAATGGAGAAGAGCTGCAAGGCTCGCAACCCTTTCAGGGTGATTCGCCTCACTCCTCACGCTTGTTCCTGCTCCTCATCGCCCTCTCTATGTCCCTCTTTGCCTCTCGCTCTTTTATGGACTCCCTCTTTTCGAACTGCCTTTTACCCCGTGCGAGGCCGACCTCCACCTTCGCATAGGCCCCTTTGAAGTATATCTTCAGAGGGATGAGGGTGAGGCCCTTCTGTTGCATCTTTCCCCGCAGCCTCTCGATTTCTTTCCTGTGGAGGAGGAGCTTCCTTGTCCTCAGGGGCTCATGGTTCATGATGTTGCCGTGGGAGTAAGGGCTGATATGGCAGTTGAAAAGAAAGACCTCAGCCTCCTTGATGAGGACGTAGCTGTCCTGGAGGTTGGCCCTTCCGTCCCTCAGGGACTTCACCTCTGTTCCCAGGAGCTGGACCCCGGCTTCAATTGTTTCTTCGATGCTGTAGTCGTGGTATGCCTTTCTGTTCTGACAGACAATCTTCATGGTACTATGATAACAGTATCATCCCGGCCCGTGGAAGCCTTGCGGCTTTTCCAAAGACAGGGGGATCATATATAATTCCATTCGGTTCAATCTGTAAGATCTCGGGAGGGTATGATGAAGAGGATCCTTTTTGTTCTGATAATAGCGTCTCTTTTTGTTGTTTCGTGCGGAAAGAAGGAGGTCAAGAAGGTAACGGAGGATTCGCGGGTGGCGACGGAGGCCTTTGCCCTCCTTGAGACAGTCCGGACGGCTTACACCGCCAGGGATATGGCCACCCTTGAGAAAAGCTCCACCTCTGAGGGGTACAAGGTCGTCAGCTCAGGGATGAAGTACTTTGACTCCGCCACCCTGACCTTTTCCCCTGTCCTGGTTGAGGTGGAAGCAGGGGCCGTTCAGGTGAACGTCTCCTGGAAGGGGTCATGGAAGAAAATGGGAAAGACAACGGATCACAGGGGTATGGCTGTATTCATGCTCAAGGGCAGCCCTTTAAAGCTGGATGGGATTGTGAGGACTAACCCTTTTGTGTATCCCCAGTAGTTATTTGCAGGAGCTGCATGATCCTGAGCTGCATGATCCGCAGCCTGAAGAGGAGGGGTTTTCCACCCCTGACATGCCGAAGAGAGAGGGTTTTTTCCTGACCTCGTCCGAGCCGCAGGCCGGGCAGTTTACGGTTTTGGTTCCGAAGACGAGCCTCTCAAAATCCAGTCCGCATCGGCTGCATCGGTATTCAAAAATGGGCATGTTTTCCTCCTCCGGTGACCGGGATAGTCTGCTTTATTATAATATATGTACTTGAAATATTGGGTCAAATTATATAAAGTGTAAGGGTCTGGTCATGGAAGACCACCCAGGCCAACTTACCAAAGGGAGGCAGTATGAGCGCGAATAAAGGGCAGAATCTGCAGGACTTCTTTTTGAATCAGCTCAGGAAGGAAAGGGTGCCTGTGGTCGTTTACCTCACCAATGGCGTGAGGCTGAAGGGCATGGTAAAGGGGTTTGACAGTTTTGTGGTCCTCCTGAAGGAGACCCAGGACCTTCTCATTTACAAGCACGCCATTTCCACCATTATCCCCGAGAAGCCGATAAGCCTTCGGGTCGAAGGGGCTGAGGCAGCAGGGGAGCAGGCTTAAAATCAGCAGGATACCATCATCGGAGGTGTTGAGATATGTTGCAGACCATGAGGAAGCACGCCAGGTATTTCTATGTTCTCTTTTTTATCATTATCCTGACCTTCATATTCTGGGGGGTCGGCACCCTGGACAAGCCGCAGTCAGTGAGTGTCGCTGAGATCGGGAAGGAAAAAGTCAGTGTAGAGGATTACTGGAGGGTGTTCGAGCAGAGAAGAAGGGAGGCCAAGGAGCAGAGCGGCGAAGCCTTTGATGAGGCCATGGAGAAGAAGCTCAAGGAGACTGTCCTGAATGACTATATAAATGAGAAGGTTCTCCTCGTTGCTGCCGAAGGGATGGGCGTTTCCGTTACAGACAAGGAGCTCCAGGAGGCGATCATGAACAATCCCCAGTTCCTGAGGAACGGGGTGTTCAGCAGGGAGGTCTATTTCAGGAGCCTTGATTTGCAGAGGATGCGGCCTGAGGCCTTTGAGACCTCTATCCGTCAGGTGCTTACCCTCCAGAAGATGGGACGGCTGATCGGCTCGGCTGTGGAGGTCAATCCCCTGGACAGGGGCAGCGTTGCCGGCGATGAGGCTACAATCAACGAGGCGATGAAGACCGTCCTGGACATGAAGAGGGACGCAGCGGTGAAGTCCTTTGTCAATGCCGTCAGGCAGAGGATGGAGATCAAGGTCAACAAGGACGTCCTTTCATAGGCGTCCT
>JBAZFD010000231.1:0-4208 GCA_041653575.1 Thermodesulfovibrionales bacterium | reverse complement strand
CGATGTCGAGCAGTGTGCCCTGGGCGCCCTCGAAGAGGACGTTCCTCCCTTCCTCAATGTCCTTGTTGATGGACACGTCCGTGTCTGCGATGCAGGGGCCTATCCTCTCGGCGTAGCCCATGTACTCTGTGAAGATCGCTTCCTCATCGAGGGGGGCGGCCTTGTACATGTTCTCCAGGAGGAAGTTTATGGTCCTGAGGTTCGCAGAGAGCTTCTCCCTGAAGAGCCTTGGGTTGAGGAGGTCGGCGGCCCTGATACCGTTGCGTGATATCTTGTCCGCATAGCAGGGCCCGATGCCCTTTCCTGTGGTGCCGATTTTTTTGTTCCCCTTCTGATTCTCGTTCTCCTTCTCTATCGCCATGTGGTAGGGCATGATGATGTGGGCGTTCTTGGAGATGAGGAGATATTCATTCACATTGAGACCCCTCTTCCTGAGTCCGTCAATCTCTTCAAGGAGGGCAGCGGGGTTCAGAACGACACCGTTACCGATGATGCACTTCTTTCCTTTATGGAGGATGCCTGAGGGGATCAGGTGGAGGACGTATTTTTCATTGTTGATCACCACCGTGTGGCCTGCGTTGTTCCCCCCCTGGTAGCGGGCAACCACATCTGCCCTCTCTGTGAGAAAGTCAACGAGCTTTCCTTTTCCCTCATCTCCCCACTGTGTACCGACAATCACTACTGTAGACATACGATTTACCTCGCAGATATATTCGTCATAAGGCCACCGGTCTGGCCGCTCAAAGGCGGTCATGACCGGTGGCCCTTCTAATACGCCATTGATTAAAGCTTTACGACCCTTACTTCAAGAATGTTCGGGAGGTTCTTCACCTCTTCAAGCAGCTTCTCCGATGCCGGGGCGTCTATGCTGACAACAGAGATGGCCCTTCCACCGGCCTGCTCCCTGCCGAAATGCATCCTGGCAATGTTGATGCCGCTGTTTCCCAGGAGGGATCCGATGTTGCCGATTACCCCAGGCTGGTCGTTGTTGTACATGAAGAGCATGTTCCCCTCAGGCACGATCTCTACGGTAAAGTCATCTATCTTGACGATCCTCGGGTCCTTTCTGCTGAAGAGTGTGCCGGTGACGGAGACCTCCTTCTTTCCGGCCTTCACCCTCATGATGATGGCGCTCTGGTAGTCCCCGGCGTCGGAGCTCTTCGTCTCCTTCACCTCTATGCCCCGCTCCTTGGCGATGAAGGGTGCGTTCACGAAATTCACCGTCTCCATCAGGATGGGGGTGAGGAGCCCCTTGATCGCTGCGATAGTGACAGGGGTTGTATTCAGGGCTGCGGCCTCTCCCTTGTACTCGATGGTGACCTCTGTGATCCCTCCCTCGAAGATCTGGGAGATAAAGCTCCCCATCTTGTCTGCAAGGGTTATGTAAGGCTGGAGCACAGCCACCTGCTCAGCCGGGATGGAGGGGAAGTTCACCGCGTTCCTGATGGTCCCGTGAACAAGGTAGTCCACGATCTGCTCGGCAACGGCGAGGGCCACGTTTTCCTGGGCCTCCTGGGTGGAAGCGCCGAGATGGGGGGTGCAGACCACCTTTTCGTGTCCCACCAGGGGGTTGTCCACCGGCGGCTCCTTCTCGAAGACGTCCATGGCAGCGCCTGCGATCTTGCCGGAGTTGAGGGCCTCAAGGAGGTCCTTCTCGTTGATGATCCCGCCGCGGGCGCAGTTCAGGACATAGACACCGTCCTTCATGGTGGCGATGGTCTCTGTCCTGATGAGGTTCCTCGTCTCGTCCGTCAGGGGGGTGTGGATGGTGATGAACTCCGCCCTCCTGATGAGCTCAGGGATCTCTACCTTCTCGATCCCCATGGTCTTTGCCTTTTCCTCACTGAGGAAGGGGTCATAGGCAATGACGGTCATGCCCAGTCCCTGGGCCCTTTTGGCGACTTCACCGCCGATATTGCCGAGGCCGACCACGCCGAGGATCTTCTTGAAGAGCTCCACGCCCATGAATTTCTTTTTCTCCCACTTCCCCTCAGCCATTGAGGCGTTGGCCTGGGGGATCTTGCGGGCGATGGCGAACATCATGGCAATGGTGTGTTCCGCTGTGGTGATGGTGTTGCCGCCGGGGGTGTTCATGACCACGATCCCCTTCTTGGAGGCAGCTGCCTTGTCCACATTATCCAGGCCTGAGCCTGCGCGGCCGATCACCTTCAGGTTCGTGGCCGCATCTATAATATCCGCCGTAGCCTTTGTGGCGGACCTGACGATGAGGGCGTGGTAATCGCCGATGATCGCCTTCAGTTCCTCGGGCGAGAGGCCTGTCTTTACATCCACCTCGAGCCCGGCATTGGTGAGTATTTCTATCCCCTTGGGAGAGATATTGTCGCTGACGAGGACCTTCATTCTCATCTCCTATTTCATCAGAAGTTCCTGGGCCTTTGCTACTCCTGAGCCCAGCTGTATGGAATGGCCCATGGACTTGAGGACCATCTCAAGGGCCGCGATGCCGGTAATGATATCAAAGGTGTCGGCATACCCGAGATGGGCGAGCCTGAATATCTTTCCCTTGGCCCTGTCCTGTCCGCCTGCGCCGGTGATGCCGTACTTCTCCCTGAGGATCTTGTAGACCATCTGGCCGTCGATTCCCTCGGGCATCTCTATGGCGGTGACTGAGTTGCTGGGAGACTCCTTGGAGTAAATCCCGAGACCCATTGCCAGAACAGCCTCGCGTGTCGCATTGGCGAGACGGGCGTGGCGTGCAAAGACATTCTCCAGACCCTCGTTCTGGAGGAGCTTGATCGCCTCGTTCAGACCGATGATGAGGGTCACGGCAGAGGTGAAGTTCGTCTGGTTCTTCGCCAGGTTCTCCCTCTCCTTCTTGAAGTTGAAGTAGAACTTGGGCATCTTTGCGGACTCGCCCATCTTCCAGGCCTTGTCGCTGACGCTCACAAAAGCGAGGCCGGGGGGGAGCATGAGACCCTTCTGGGAGCCTCCCACCATGATGTCCACGCCCCAGTCGTCGGTCTTCAGGTCCTGGGCTACCAGGGCGCTGATGGCGTCAACGATGAAGAGGGTGTTCTCGAACTGCCTGACCACCTTTCCGAGCCCCTCGATGTCGTGGTAGACGCCGGTGGATGTCTCAGTGGCCTGGACCATGACAGCCTTGATGGAGGGGTCCTTCTTCAGCGCAGCCTCGACATCAGCAGGCTTGAAGGTGTATCCCCATTCAACCATCATCTCCTCCACCTGGAGGTTGTAGGCCTGGCAGATCTTCGTCCATCTCTCGCCGAACTTGCCGCCGTTGAGCACGAGGACCTTGTCGCCGGGGTTGAAGAAGTTATTCACTGCGCCCACCATACCGCCTGTGCCTGTGGAACAGAGGATGAGGACATCGTTCTTTGTCTGGAAAAGCCACTGGAGCCCCTTTTTCGCCGAATCAATGATCGGCAGGAAGTCGGGAGACCTGTGGTGTATCATGGGCATTGCCATGGAAAGCAGGACCTCCGAAGGAACAGGCGTAGGTCCGGGTGCTAAAAGATACCTCTTCATTATTCTGCTTACCTCCGTCTCAGGAAAAAGGCCATAGTTCCCCTTCCCCGGTTATAATGTCATGTATAATAATACAAACCCTTTGTTTTTGCAAAGAGTTGTAACATTATAGCGTTTATGGAAAAAAAGGCGATTCTCTCATCCCTGCCATCTGTTGATGAGCTTTTGAAATCCCCAGAGGGGATTCAGTGGCTTGCGGCCTACCCCAGGAGGTACGTGCTTCAGGCTGTTAGGGATGGTATCAACCATTTCAGGCAGGCCATCCTGAGGGGAGAGCTTGCGGAGGTCTCGCCTCAGGAGATCCGCCGGGAGGCACTGAAGAGGATAGAAAGCCTCAGCCGCCTCAGCCTCCGCTCCCTTATCAACGCCACAGGTGTGGTGATCCATACAAACCTGGGAAGGTCCGTACTCCCCCCCTCTGTCATGGAGCATGTGGCCGGTGTTGCCTGCGGTTACTCCACCCTCGAGTACGATCTGGCAGAGGGGCAGCGGGGCAAGAGACAGTCCCACATCAGGCGGCTCCTCCAGGAAGTGACAGGCGCTGAGGACGGGATCGCGGTGAACAACAACGCAGCCGCCGTCTTCCTCTGCCTCTCAGCCCTTGCAAAGGGGAAGGAGGTGATCGTCTCCCGCGGCGAGCTCGTGGAGATCGGCGGCTCCTTCAGGATACCTGATGTGATGGCAGCCAGCGGGGCAACCCT
>JBAZFD010000230.1:0-4212 GCA_041653575.1 Thermodesulfovibrionales bacterium | reverse complement strand
TGACCCCACCCTGCCGGAGGATGGTTATCGCTGTGGCAATGACTTCCGGAATATTATCTTTTGTCAGTCTCACGATCATGGAACAGAGTATCATTGGAAGGGCCTGCGGTTCAACAGGCTGTGCGGCATCCCTGAAAAGACAAAGGGTCCCTGGATTTCTCTAGGGACCCTCGGGTATCGTCACTTCAGCATTTTCAGCTGAGAGTTCTTTATGGCGGGGCGGACGGGGCTCGAACCCGCGACCTCCAACGTGACAGGCTGGCGTTCTAACCAACTGAACTACCGCCCCATAAAGGGTTACTGCATTCATCAACAAAGGCTGTTAATGGTAGGCGAAACAGGGCTCGAACCTGTGACCCCAGCCTTGTAAGGGCTGTGCTCTCCCAGCTGAGCTATTCGCCCGCATGCAGCGTGAGAGATATTAAACTACATCTGAACCGGCTTTGTCAATACCCTATATCGGCCAAAATCCACCATCAAAAAAATCGAAGTTTGCGCGGGGAAACATCCTCACTCATTCTCGCTTCGCTCCGAGGCACGACGGCCCGCTGAAACCGTTCGAATGCATCCCCGCGCAAAGTTGATGGTGGATTCTGGTTCCGGGATGGCGCTTGAATTTGACGGCTCTGGTCATATATCATTATCTGATTATGAGATTTCCCCCTATGGTTCTGCTGTTTATCCTGTCCCTTCTCGTGACGAATGTATCGGCTTCGGAACCCTATACCATCACCGAGGACACCTCAGTCATCGGCATTGTCCAGACCTATCCGATCAAGGGGAAGGAGTCCCTCATTGAAGTGGCCAGGAGCTTCAATCTCGGCTACAATGAGATCATTGCTGCAAATCCTGATCTGGACCCCTTCATCCCCGGTGACGGAACAGAGGTGATCATCCCGAGTTCATGGGTCCTTCCTGACAGGGATTCCTACAAGGGTATTGTGGTCAATATATCAGAGATGAGGCTTTATTATTTCATGCGCGAGAAGGGCTCTCTCGTGGTGAGGACATACCCCATCGGCATCGGCGATGAAGGGAATGACACCCCGGTGGGGAGCTTCAGGATTATAGAAAAGATTGCAAATCCGGCCTGGCATGTGCCGAAGTCCATAAAGGCGGAGCGGCCCTTTGAGCCTGATGTTGTCCCTCCGGGACCGAATAATCCCCTCGGCACCCATGCTCTTCGTCTTTCCCTGGGCAGTTACCTCATTCATGGGACGAACAGGCCCTGGGCTGTGGGAAGGAGGGTGACCCACGGCTGCATAAGGCTCTATCCTGAGGATATTCCAAGGGTCTTTGATATCGTCCCCAACGGGACTGCTGTGGATATTGTCAGGCAGCCGGTAAAGGCTGGGCTGCGGGATGGAAAGGTCTACCTGGAGGTGCACCGGGATGACCAGGAGGATTTCAACTACCTCAATGAGGCAGTCTCACTCCTGAGAAAGAGGAACCTCATGGATCGGGTGATCCCGGAGAAGCTCTATCGCGCTGTCATGAGGAAGAGCGGTATCCCGGTGGTTATTTCAGGACAATAAAAAACCGCAAAGGCCCGAAGACCTTTGCGGCAAGGGGAAGATACCCCTACTTCTTCTGCTGCAGCTCGAATGCCTTTTTTGCCTTCTCGTATGCAGCCTCTGCCCTGTCTGCGGCAGCCTCTGCCCTTCTGGCAGCGGCGTCAGCCTTGTCTGAACACTCCTTGCAGAGCCTCATTGCTTCCTGGGCCATTGATTTTGCATCAGCGGCAGCAGCGGCGGCTTCTGCTGACTTTGCCTCCACTGATTTCATCCTGGATTCAAGGGCGTCAACCCTGGACTCAAGCCTGCTGATCCTGTCCACCAAGGGGTCAATCTGCTGCCTCACATAGTCTCTTGAAGCGCATCCAAAGGAAGAAAGGAGCATAACCATAAGAGATAATACAACTGCTTTCTTCATTCCATCTCACCTCCTTCTTTGAGTAATGTTTTTAGAAATATACAATGTAATGGCCAAAAATTCAAGCACGATCAGAAAATTCCCGTTGAAAGGCTACAGCTTTGCCCCTTCAGAGAAGTCTGGAATGAAGCAGTTTAGGTTTTTTGTACAGGACAGGATGGTGCGAGAAGGGGGATTTGAACCCCCACAGGTTGCCCCGCCAGATCCTAAGTCTGGTGCGTCTGCCAGTTCCGCCATTCTCGCATCTGCGGCGCTTTTACGGAGAATTTGAGGCCCAGCTATGGTATCACAAGCCCTTTTGGGGTGTCAAAATCGTCCCCTGCCTTCATGAGAGAGGCGATAGACTTGGGAAGGAAGGCTATGATGTCTGAGGCGATGAGGGATTGTTCCCCCTTTTCAGCGGCAGCCAGGTCTCCTGCATGGCCATGGAGCCAGACACCTGTGACGGCTGCCTCCATAGGGCTGAGACCCTGTCCCAAGAGGCCTGAGATCACCCCTGTGAGGACATCCCCGGAGCCGGCAGTGGCCATGCCGGGATTTCCCGAGGTGTTGATGACAGCCTTCCCTGAGGGGCCGGAGGTGATGGTCGGCACTCCCTTGAGGACAAGATAGGCGCCTGTCTTTTCTGAAAATGCCCGCGCCGTTCCTATCCTCTCCTTTTCTATCCCCTCCCTGATCTCCTCTGTGCTCTGTGCTCTGTCTTCTGTCTTCTGCATGAGCCTTGCCATCTCCCCCGGATGGGGGGTGAGGATCACAGGAGCCCTCGCTCCGGAGAGGAGGGCCGGGTTCTCAATGGCGTTCAGTCCGTCTGCATCAATGACCAGGGGTATCCATGATTCTGTTATAAGCCCTTTCAGGAGCTCTCCGGTGTCTTCAGAGACGCCCAGCCCCGGCCCAATGGCGAGGATGTCGGCCCTGCTGTTGCAGAAGCCGAGAATGTCCTCCAGGGCCTCTCGTGAGATCATCCCCTTGTCGTCATCAGGCCGTGGGATGATCATCTCCTCAAGGACCCTGTTCTGGAAGGTCTCAATCAGTGACTGGGGGACCCCGAGGGTGACAAGCCCGGCTCCTGCCCTGAGACAGGCCCGTGCCGCCATGAGGGCAGCCCCTGTCTTCCCCGGTGAGCCTGCCACAATGAGGATATGACCGTAGTCTCCCTTGTGGGAATGCTTTTGCCGTTTCCTTATGGCCACTGACAGAGTGCCCGGCTCAGCCATGGCAAGGGAGAGGCTCTCTGATGTCAGGAGGCTCCGGGGGAAGCCGATATCCTTGACAAAGAGCCTGCCCCTGTATTCTGCTCCGGGCCAGAGGAGGTGGCCCCTTTTGGGGAGGCCGAAGGTGACGGTCTTTTGGGCCTCTATTGCCGCTCCCATGACCTTCCCTGTGTCCGATGAGATGCCTGAGGGGATGTCCACAGAGATTACGGGAGCAGGCGAGCTGTTGACCTGCTCAAAGATGCGCGAGAGTCCGGCTGAGACCGGTCGGGTAAGACCTGTGCCGAAGACAGCGTCAACGATCAGTCCGGCAGAAAGGATTTCCGGGTCAGAGATCTGTTCCCTGAACTCCACCGGCACCCCCATTGCGCAGGCGATCCGGTACTGGGTCCCGCAGTCCGGGCTCAAGGCCCTCCCTTCTGAAAGGATCATTGCCCTGACCGGGAATCCCTCGTTGTGGAGTATCCGGGCTGCAACAAGCCCGTCTCCGCCATTGTTTCCTGTCCCGCAGAGGCAGATAATCCCTTTCCCGGGGGCGAGTTCCCTCACCTGTGCGGCAACGCTGAGGCCTGCCCTTTCCATGAGGACGAGACCGGGGATGCCGAATGCCTCTATGGTCGCCCTGTCAATCTCCCTCATCTCCGCTGCGGTAACGACCTTCATAGCGCCTCCGGTAGCCTAAAAGGAATGTTCCTTTCCGGGGAACTGCCCCCCTTCGACCTCTTCCTTGTACTGCATGACTGCCTTGAGGGCATCTTCCCTCAGGTTCGCATACCTCTTCACAAATCGGGGGACGAACCTCTCAAAGAGCCCCAGGAGGTCGTGCATGACCAGTATCTGTCCGTCGCAGGACGGCCCTGCGCCGATGCCGATGGTTGGGATTGCAAGCTCCTGGGTGATCCTTTGGGCGAGGTCGGCGGGGATCGCCTCAAGGACAACAGAGAAGGCGCCTGCATCCTGGAGCATCAGGGCATCCTCCAGGAGCCTCTTTGCCGCCTCTTCCGTCTTGCCCTGGACCTTGAACCCGCCCATCCTGTAGAGGGACTGGGGGGTGAGCCCGATATGG
>JBAZFD010000229.1:3403-4214 GCA_041653575.1 Thermodesulfovibrionales bacterium | reverse complement strand
CCGTGAATTTCGTGCCATACTGGCTTGAATCCTAGACACCACCTTAGGGGGCTGAAGAGCCTTTTTCCCACCCCGTCCCACCAGGAACGGGATCATATGGGCATAGGCTGCCAGATGTGATTTGGCCTTGATGGAGTTGGCCTCTCCCTTGTTCGGTTTGGAATACGGGATATGTGGGTGCTCCCAACCCCCTCCGGCGTAGAGCATCCCTCCGCCTGTCGTTTTCAAGCTTCTGATCAGAGTCCCCGTTTCCCGTTCACACACAGAGCAGTGACCAGATTCCTCTACCGCTATCAGTTCCCGACGTTGAGACATAGGCCAGTAGACATGATCGGGGTGCATTTTGAGCCTCGGCACGATCTCTTTGACAGTACTTGTCTGGGTGGTGTTGACACTCGTTTGAGTGGGTGCAACCCACGCTAACAGGTGCTTAGGCTCTGAGGGGTACTCCTCGGGGTACTCTAACCCCGTACACAGAGCAAGCATCACGGATTCCCAAAGCGTTTGCCCCAGGGGCATGATGTACAAGGGTCCCGCTCCGGCCATGCCAACCCTATGCCCAGCCCCACATCCTGCACCTGTAAGCTGTGCGGAGAATAGTGCCGTGGCGGCGCAAGCGGGGCAAAGCTGTTTAATGGTGTTCCGTTTGAAAAAGATGTCCTTGTTTTGGCTGATTGTTTGCTCTCCTGGAGAGCCCGGAAACAGTGTTTCAACACTACGGATTTCGACGGGTTTCGGCTGCCCATTTTTGTCCGCTTTGTCTTTAATGCCTCCAAGCTCCTGCATAAAACGGGGGCCCTCCCCCAGCAGT
>JBAZFD010000229.1:0-3393 GCA_041653575.1 Thermodesulfovibrionales bacterium | reverse complement strand
ACGGGGGACGGAGGATTGCGAACAGAGGCATCCCATGCCTCCTCATTGTCAAGCCTCGAGCCCCATGTTGTTTGGTACAGCCCCACGAGAAACAGAGTCAGGGCACCGTCAGCGTCCAAGTAGTGCCCCTGTATCCGAACAATGGGGTCCGTAGCATAGTCTGAAGTGATACCGCAGGGTGCGGCATACTCTGTTAGTCCGCTCCGGCGAACCACCGGAAGCCATTTCTCTGTCAGTAGGTTAAACATCCGATCTCCTATCCTTGTCAGGGGGTTTTCCCTCCTACCTCTCTAACCTTAGCCGCAACAAAAAAATTGTCAACACCTTTTTTGTGCCCTGAATCCAAACTCCTCGTCGTAGGTTAATAGAACAGGCTCATCCCGAACCAAAACGGTAACCTGCCACACCCCGTTCCATTCCGTTAGCGGTAAGGGGGCGGGACGGTATTTGATTTTGGCGTCGAACTCGTCCTGAAGCATTCTGTCCTGGAGCTGTTTCAGACTCTGGTCTACAAGATCAAGGGACGTACTTTGAGGCACAGTGACGACACTGTTTTCCCAGTTGTCCTCATAGAGAGGAACGAGACCCCCGCCACCTTTTTTGACTAGCCGCAACGGCTTAGTCACAATCCCGATTCTGGTTGTTTTGGGCTCGTCATCACGCCATTGTCCTGCATACCCCTGGCGATACGGGATAGTGATCAGGCTGGCTTGAGAGGCATCCCCAGCGTCTGAGCCCTCTGCCTTAAGGGACACCTTTTGGAGGGCTGCGGGAACGTCCTCGAGATACTCCACCCTATACACGGCCTCAATGGCACTGCGGTTGTGTTCTGGGGTGTTGAACTGATTATTCTCCAGAAACCACTTAGCAGTCAGCCAAAGTTGACCGTGGTTTCTATAGATCAGTTCTTCAAAGTGGTCAAAGAAGTCCCGCATCCAGGTTTCCGTAACATTGTTCGGATCCGGGATCAGGAGCATAAAGTGTGCATCCCCCGTTCTGTAGTCTCGTTTGTGTCTGTGAAGGCGGCCCATTCTCTGAATGAGCAAGTCAATGAAGGTGAGGTCGGAGGCCATAAAGTCGAAATCCAGATCAAGGGATGATTCCACAACCTGAGTGGCTACCAGGATAACATTGCGATCCTCTGGTCGGCTTCCCTTGCCAAAACGGCGCTCGAGAAGAGCCTCAATCTCTTGCCTGCGTTTGACCGTGAAACGAGAGTGAAACAAGATGACACGAGCCCCAGGGCAACGACGTTTGACAACCTTGTACGCCTCCGTGGCGGCTGCTACGGTGTTGCGGATGTAGCACACGGCCTTGCCCTCTTTGTACGCCTGTAGGCACGCCTGAATAGGGGCGAGGTGATTAGTCGTTGTTGTTACCCGTACTGTTTTTCGTTTTCCATCCTGGCATGGTGTTCGCTGCACCCCAGAGGGGGAGACACAGGTTGCCAAGGGGAAGGCGGGCAATTCCTTTTCTGGGGTAGCGGGAACTTTAGGGGCGGCAAATATTGTCTTCCCTCTTTTGGGGGTAGGGGTGTATGTGCGCTCAAGCATACTGCTAATCTGACGAGATAGCGTGGCGGACATCAGGATGACGTGGGACTGTGTGCGGTACTGATAGGTGAGGAGATTTTTTAGGATCTCGATCATATATGGATCGTAGGAGTGTACCTCATCCACGATCAACACATTGCGAAAAAGTGACAGGCCCCTTAGTGCGGCGTGCTTTGTCTTGATCCCTGCCATAAGAGCTTGATCTACTGTTCCTACCCCTATGTTAGCCAGCAGTGCCCTTTTGCTAGCCTGAGTAAGCCAGGCATTACCGGAACTGGAAAGGGTCTCCCGAAGTGGCATCCTCTGCGTCCCGTCCCGAGCAAGGGCCTGTCGATAGGAGTAGGAACCAGAGTGGTTAAGCACAAAAGACGAAGGGGAGGCAAAGATCTGTTCAGGAAGTTTCTGGAGCCGGTTTAGGATGGCATTGGAGGAGGCCATTGTCGGGAGTGCAAAAAACAGACCCCCAGCGTAGCCCCCCTTAAGGATTCGGTGGGCAAGAAGGATTCCAGCCTCCGTTTTGCCACTCCCAGTAGAGTCCTCGAGGATGTAAAGCCCCCCGGCTGGGTGGATAGGGACCGTCAAGGCCCATTCCTGGAGTGGTGTGAAGGCCTCAAAGGGGAACAGATCCCGTGCCTCCACCTCCGCTAGTTTGGGGGTGCAGATAAGGGTGCCGTCCAGAACGGTGTTCGCACGTGGAAGGGCCTTTTCAGTGTAGTACTGGGGGAGGGGGACAATGTCATCACAGAGTGTAAACACCTCGGAGTCAGATCCGAACCAGTCCGCTACCGTCACCAGCCCATTCAGAATGAAGCTGAGAGACTCTGCCTGGGGGCAGGCAAGACCCCACCAGGAGTCCAGCTCCTGGTCGGACACCTGAAACAACTCCTGTAGGTCGTGGAAAAGAGCTGTGACATCTGCAAGCGTTTGGGCGTCAACCCAGGCTTGAGTCTCAAATGTTACGGCCTCCCATACGGGGGTGCCATGGTGGCCTGCGAAGGCATTCAAAAGAATCTGTTTCTGGCTTTGTAGGGCAAGGGGCTCGGACTGAATACGGAATAAAGAGAGGAGCAGGACTAAAGAGCCATCCGTGTGGATCTCTCCCTTGGGAGAATAGATCTGTTTCGGGTTTAGGTGCTGAGCTAGGGGCAGGGACTTTTTCTGAAACTGCCAGAGATACTTGCCCAGGTCGTGGAGGGCGGCAAAGAACGGAATAATCTTGAGCGCCAATTTGGGCGGTATTCCGAAAACGTCGAACAACCGTTTGAGCGTGATGTCTCGTGAGAGGAAACACTGCGTTACTGAGGCCACGTCCAACAGGTGGTAGGGCACGAGGTGACAGCGTGTTTTGTCCACCTTGTCCGTTTTAGCCCAGTACCTGTAGTAGTTTGTCACCATAACGGGACTCCTTTCTCTGACTCTACTCTGTGTACCCTGGAGATGATCCTTTTGACCCATCATTGAGGGGAACATGCCCTGTGTGGATTTTCGTCACACATTTTTGACGGTTCATCCCCCCGTATGGGGGGAACACGTCCTTCGATACCCCATGGGGCTCTGCCGGTTCGGTTCATCCCCCCGTATGGGGGGAACACGTCCTTCGATACCCCATGGGGCTCTGCCTGTTCGGTTCATCCCCCCGTATGGGGGGAACACTTGCTGACGGTCTGTGTCTTGGGTTTGGTTGTCGGTTCATCCCCCCGTATGGGGGGAACACCCCCAGAGCATTCAACTCAACCCGTATATCCACGGTTCATCCCCCCGTATGGGGGGAACACTCCGCCACACGGGGGGCGAGTTCCCGAAGGGTCGGTTCATCCCCCCGTATGGGGGGAACACTTAG
>JBAZFD010000228.1:0-4215 GCA_041653575.1 Thermodesulfovibrionales bacterium | reverse complement strand
TGATATCCGAGTTGATCATAAATGTTTCGCGTGAAGAGAGCAGGGTTGCCCTCCTTGAGGGCGGTCAGGTTGTAGAGCTGTACATCGAGAGAAAGAGGGATGCCAGCCTTGTAGGGAACATCTACAAGGGCCGGATATTGAAGATTCTGCCTGGTATGCAGTCGGCCTTCATTGACATCGGGCTGGAGAAGGCAGCCTTTCTCTACGTGGGCGACATCATGACAGAGATGGACGCCTTTTACTCCCCTTTCCTTGAGGCGGACACAGAGCATAACGACACAATCCCCAAGCACGGCAACGGGGGGCTCTCCATCGAGGAATTGATCCGCGAGGGCCAGGATATTCTTGTCCAGGTCTCCAAGGATCCCATAGGGACAAAGGGCGCCAGGGTCACCTCCTACATCACCCTGCCGGGGAGATACGTGGTCCTCATGCCCAATGTGGAGCACGTGGGTATATCCCGGAGGATCGAGGATGAAGATGGCCGCCAGAGGCTCAAGGAGATCGCCCTGGAGATCAAGCCCAAGGGGTACGGTCTCATTATGAGAACCGCCAGCGACAGCGGCACGAAAGAGGATATCAGGAAGGACATGGAGTTTCTCATCCTCCTCTGGGAGAACATCCAGTCCAGGAAGGACAAGGTCTCGGCGCCGAATCTCCTGTACAACGACCTTGACCTGGTTTTCAGGAGCGTGAGGGACTTCATGACCCAGGATGTGGAGCGGATGGTCATAGACTCTCCTGAGGAGTGCGAGAGGGTGAGGGATTTTGCCAGCACATACTTCCCCGGCCTTATGGAGAGGATTGAGCTCCACGAGGGGAAGGAGCCGCTCTTTGACGCCTTCGGCATCGAGCTTGATATCTCACGCGCCCTGGGGAGAAAGGTCTGGCTCAAGTCAGGCGGATACATCGTCATTGATCAGACTGAGGCGATGACGGTCATTGACGTGAACACCGGGAAATTTGTGGGAAAGGAGAGCCTTGAGGATACCATTCTCAAGACAAATCTTGAGGCTGTCAAGGAGATTGCTTACCAGATCAGGCTCAGGAACCTGGGCGGCATCATCGTCATAGACTTCATCGACATGGAGATACTGGAAAACAGGGACAAGGTCTTCTCCGCCTTTGTGGAGGCGATGAAGAGGGACAGGGCAAAGAACACGATATACAATATCTCGGAACTGGGCATCATCCAGATGACCAGGAAGCGGGTCAGGGAGAGCCTCGGAAGGGTGCTCTGCGAGCAGTGCCCCTACTGCGAAGGGAAGGGGTTCGTGAAGTCCGGCGTCACGGTGGTCTATGAGATCTTCAGGAAGCTCAAGAAGATGGATCTCCCTGAGGACACTGCTGTGCTCATCAAGGCCCATCCTGCTGTTGCAGGCATCCTCTCTGAAGAGGAGAGGCACGGCATTGAGGACATCGAGGGCTCCTACGGGATCACCATCATTGTCAAAGAGGATTACCGTCTCCACCAGGAAAACTATGAAATATCCGTCATCTGAGCTGCTTCATTCTGTTGCGCAGAGAGTTCCGGACCATGCCTGCGTATGAGAGGCTTCTGGCCATCCTCAGGGGGATGGGCTCCACAGTCCTTGCCTATTCAGGCGGTGTCGACAGTACCTTCCTTCTGAAGGCTGCCATGGACGCAGGTATACCCTGCCTTGCTGTTACCGCCTTTTCCGAGACAATGCCGGAGTCTGACTGCAAGGCTGCCGAAGAGATGGCCGCAGGCCTGGGCGCGGCTCACAGGATAATCAGGAGCCATGAGCTGGAAAACCCTGACTTTGTCAGGAACACAAGGGAACGGTGTTTTTTTTGCAAGGACGGGCTCTTCGCCCTTTTGCAGGATATAGCTGAGAAAGAAGGGTATGCCTGCATAGCCGACGGCTCCAACACCGATGACCTCTCAGACTGGAGACCGGGAAGGAGGGCTGCGGAGAAGCACGGCGTGAGGAGCCCCCTTGTTGAGGCAGGACTCTCTAAGGAGGAGATCAGAACCCTTTCCAGGGAGAAGGGGCTCGCTACATGGGATAATCCCTCATCACCCTGCCTCTCGTCCCGTTTCCCCTATGGCATTCAGATAACCGGTGAGGCGCTGCGGAGGGTTGAGCTCACAGAGTCCTTCATCAAGGGACTCGGTTTCAGGGAGCTGAGGGTGAGGAGTCACGGCGATCTTGCGAGGATAGAAATTCCGAAGGGCTCGATAGATCGTTTTCTTTCCATGTCGATGAGGGAGCAGATATCAGAGAGGCTGAAGGAGCTGGGCTTCAGGTATGTTTGCCTTGATCTTGAGGGATTCAGGAGCGGCAGGCTGAATGAATAAGACAGTCGATATCCGGCAGTCATTAATCGACAAGCCGCTTCCCTGCGTGAAATGCGGGAGCTGCAAGGCCCTCTGTCCTGTTTACGCCGATCAGGAAGAGGAAGGGATGGGAGCCAGGGGGCGGGTAGTGCTCCTGAAAAAGTTTCTTCAGGGGGAGATAGGCCCTTCTGAAGTGCTGGACAAAAGGATATTCAGCTGTCTGCTCTGCGGCGCCTGCAACAGGCAGTGTCCCCTTGGGATAGAGATAACAGAGGCTGTCTACAAGGCCAGGGGGGAGCTGAAGGGATTCAACAGGAACAGGATGCTTCTGGGTATGGGGATGAATCTCCTCCTTTCACGCCTTCAGTCAGGGTTCAGGCTCATGAAGTTCCTGGAGCAGATCGGCGGCATGATTCCGCTGCATCGGCTGCGGCTTTTCAGGGAGCTCCAGGAGATGAAGATCCAGCTCCCTCCTTCACCGCTGAGATCGGGAGAGACAATCTTCCGTGTCTCTCAGGCCAGGGGGCGGGTGGCTGTTTTTGCAGGCTGTACCACTAACTTTCTCTACCCTGAGATGGGACGGGCGCTTGTTGAGACACTGAAGGCCATGAAGTACGACGTCCTTCTTCCCCAGGGAGAGGTCTGCTGCGGGGCTCCCCTCAGGGGCCTGGGGTTTGAGAAAGAGGCTGCGCGGCTGGCTGAAAAGAACCTCAAGACCTTCCAGGGGCTCAAGGTGGAGGCTGTTATCGGTCTCTGTCCCACCTGCGTCCATGTCATCAGGGATGAGTACAAATCCCTTGCCGGTGAGGGGGTGGAGAATGCCGTGGAGCTATCCCGGTTCCTTTCCGAGAGGAAAGGCCTCCTTCGGGGGAAGAAGTACAGGGGAGAGGCTCTGGGCAGGGTTGTCTACCACGACCCCTGTCATTCTCTGCACCATCTCAATGCAGGGAAAGAGCCCAGGGAGATTCTGGCCGGTCTTGGTCTGGATCTCATGGAGGCAGAGCGGGGATGCTGTGGATTCGGAGGAACGTTTCGATTATTATATAAAGACATTTCCGATGCCATCCTCTGGAAGACCCTTGAGGGATACAAAGGGGCCGATACAATTGTTACCTCCTGCCCCAACTGTGTCCTTCAGTTCAGGAGCAGGGCAAAGGGCATAAGGATACGACATCTCGTTGAGATTATAGAAGATACTGTGAGAGGAGCGAAGCATGGAAAATAGGATGGAGATCATGACCCCCCAGGGGTACGAGGAGGGCGACAAGCCCAAACGGATGAAGATGAAGAAAAAGAGGACCAGTTGCGAGAGGTGCGGCAACTGTTGCTCAGGAGGAGGACCTGTCCTGCTGAAGGATGATCTGGCTCTCTTCAGCTCAGGGGTGCTCTCCCATGCCGACGTTTACACCATCAGGGAGAATGAGAGGGTCGGTTCAAAGGAAAATGTCTACGAGTCCTTCCTTGAGATGATCAAGCTGAGAGAGGCGGAGAACGGTGCCTGCTCTTTTTATGCAGGCAATGGAGAATGCAGGATTTACGAGAAAAGGCCCTATCAGTGCAGAGCATATAAATGCTGGTCTGCCAACGAGATAGACAATCCCGGTGCCGCCTTGGCTGAGGAAGACATCCTCATCGGTCTTGAGGGGAACTGCATCACCAGGAAGGACTTCTTCGCCGGCATAGATCTGGTTATGGATGTGATAAAGAGGCATGAAGAAAAATGCTCCTATGAGCGGCTCAACGCGGCCCTGGAAAAGGCATCAGAGGGGGATGAAGAGGCCATGGATGAGGTCATGGACATGTTCCAGTATGACGCCTCCATCCGGCCCTTTCTTACCGAGAAGTTCTCCATACCGCAGAATGCCCTCGACCTGATCCTCGGAAGACCCCTCACAGAGACCATCCGGGGTTTC
>JBAZFD010000227.1:903-4219 GCA_041653575.1 Thermodesulfovibrionales bacterium | reverse complement strand
TTTGAAGGCCGGGAGGGACACCAGAACCCTATGCACTCCCAAGGTGTAATGCCCTTATTATATCAGGAGGAGGCTGCCGGAGGGGCAGTAATTTCGCCTGCTGCCGGATTTTTTTCTCATAAACAGCTCTCTCCCCGGTTTCAGTCTCCGCAGTTTTCCTTTTTTACCAGCTGCCAATCGGCCTCGAATTCGCAGGCTGCCCTCTCAGGAGTTTTCCAGTTCTTCAGCTCCACGCGCAGGTTGTTGCAGCTGAAATCCTCCATGATCTTCCATTGCATTTCCCTGTCACAGAGCATGACTGAGAACATATCATCCACCTTCCTGGCTTTTACCCCGTAGGAGCTGAATATTTCCTCAGCCCTGGACAGGCAAGGCTGGTTTGAGCGGCAGACCTCTTCTATGGCGCTTTTGTACCGGGCCTCGTTGAATTCCCCGGGGATGCCGGGTACCAGGAAATGGCCTGCAACCTTCTGGTTTATCTGCGCAAGGCTCGTTGCAACAGGGGCATAGGTTTTTTCCTGCTCCCCGGCGGGGTTTATGGCGTATACGCATCCTGAGAGGCTGATCAGAATGATGAGTAAAAGGTATCGTACAGGCATATCAGGCCTCCTTCTTTATCCACAGGTCTATCAGGCTCTCATCAACTCCGGTGTCGAGGTTCCAGTTTTTTATGTACTGCTCAAGATTGTCGGCGGTTCCCATTGCGATGTCTTCAAAGAGCCGCAGCCAGGCGCCGGCTATCAGCTCCACGGCTTGCTGAAAGATCTCATCATAACCGGATCTTTTGCCCTGAGGGAGCTCTATGGCAGTGATGTATTTCTCTCTTTCCTGGGGGGATATCTCAGACTCCTTCATATAGGCCAGCCCTGCAAGGCCTATGACATGCCTGAAGATCGGTCCGGGATCAGCGACAAAGTTGACCCTGGCCTTGTAGTTTTCATGCCATTTATCTGCGTCAATATCGTCAAAATACTCTTTTCCATCGGGATGGGTCGCCTCCAGAAGCGCTTTCCAGAATGCGCCTATCTCCGGGTGGATCCTCTTTTTTTCAGTATCAGCAGGGTCTGAGCATTCCTCAAGGATCTTCAGGTAGCCGAAACTCCCGTCGCGCGGATTGGAGCTGACAATATCCTCACCGGTCATTTTTCTGAAGATATACACATCCTGGATGAGCTCGCACCGGGCGTGCTCTTCGTGGGTAAATACATATGTTCCATGGACAATGGCGTTGACAACGGGGTGCAGGTATGAGTCGGCGAGGACATGGCTCACAAAGCCGCAGAACCATGCAAGCCTCACACCGAAGGCATCGTCAGTTTTGTTCATGGCTGCCAGCCTTCTCACCCCTTCTTTGACAAAGAGCAGCGTGTTTTCATAATGCATCCTGTTTGCCCAGGTATGGCTTATCCGGAGTACGGAGGTGGTCAGGATATCGGTAAGATAGGGATAGTCAGGACCTGCCGCCCCCATAATGACGAAGTTGTTCTTTTCGGCTGTTATTCCTGCATAGGCGGTGAGTGGCTCCCTTTGGGCAGAGCTTTTTCTTGCTTCTTTCAGGACTCTGTCGATCGCTTTCTGAGCCATGAGGCAATGGGCAAAGGTTGCCGGCATTCAATACCTCCTGTATTGGGGGTCTGCATTTTTTCTCTTCAAGAGTGTATACCATATCGGTTCTTTTGTGGAAGAAAAATGGCTGTCCTGACCCGGCTTCCCTTATTCTTCATCACCCGGCAAGGTCCGGCTTGCAAAGGGGGCTGTTATGGTGTATAAAGTGATAAGCAAATACCTTATATATAAGGAGAAGAGCCATGGCACAGTATGTCATTCTCAGCAAGCTCACAGACGAGGGGAGAAAGACGATCAAGGAGAATCCTTCGAGGATGTTCGAGGTGAACAAGGAGCTGGAGGCAATGGGGGTGAAGGTGAAGGAACAGTTCGCTGTTTTAGGCCTCTATGACTTTGTGAACATCGTGGAGGCCCCTGACAACGAGACGATCCTGCGGATGTCCGTGGAGCTGGGCGCCAGGGGGTCAGTCCATCTCCTGACCCTGCCTGCCATTACTGCTGAGGATTTTGTAAAGCAGCTGAAATAGTCTTTTCTTCCCCTTTCTCCAGGCCTCACGGGGCGTTCTGTATGCGCCCCTTTCCATCTCTCTGTATCCTGCGTCTCTTTTCTTTTCCTCTGCGATTGTGCTATATAATGATGCTCAACTGAGGAAATACGGAAGATCGGAGGAAAAGGTGAAGAAGAAGATTGTATTGGCATATTCCGGGGGACTTGACACGTCCATTGCAATAAAGTGGCTCATAGAGCAGTATGATGCGGAGATCATCGCCTTCTGCGCAGACCTGGGGCAGGGCGAGGAGCTTGAGCCTGTGCGCGAAAAGGCCCTGCAGACAGGGGCATCAAAGGTCTATGTGGACGACCTGAGGGAGGAATTCGTCAGGGACTACATCTTCCCCATGCTGAGGGCGAATGCTGTGTATGAAGGGGTATACCTGCTGGGGACATCCATTGCCCGGCCCCTCATAGCCAAGAGGCAGATTGATATTGCAAAGATGGAGGGCGCTGACGCCGTTGCCCACGGCGCAACAGGAAAGGGGAACGATCAGGTGAGGTTCGAGCTCACCTATTACAGCCTGAAGCCTGATGTCCATGTCATTGCTCCCTGGAGGGAGTGGCCCTTTAACTCACGCCAGTCCCTTATCGCCTACGCCGAGAAGCATGGGATACCCGTTCCGGTCACCAAGGAAAAGCCCTACAGCACAGACAGGAACATCCTCCATATCAGCTACGAGGGCGGCATTCTTGAAGATCCCTGGGCAGAGCCCCCGGCTGACATGTGCACCCTCATGGTCTCCCCTGAGAAGGCCCCTGACAAGGCTACCTACATCGAGATTCAGTATGAGCAGGGAAACCCTGTTGCCATTGACGGCGAGGCCCTTTCCCCGGTGCAGCTCTTCGAGAGACTGAACCGCCTTGCCGGAGAAAACGGCATCGGGAAGGTGGATCTTGTTGAGAACAGGTTTGTAGGCATGAAGTCCCGCGGTGTTTATGAGACCCCGGCAGGCACCGTCCTGCACACAGCCCACAGGGCTGTGGAATCGATCACCCTGGACAGGGAGGTCCTCCATCTCAGGGATTCCCTCATCCCCAGGTATGCAGAGCTGGTTTACAACGGCTTCTGGTTCTCCCCGGAGATGGAAGTCCTTCAGGCCACCATGGACACCATCCAGAAGGATGTCTCCGGCACGGTGAGACTGAAGCTCTACAAGGGCAACTGCATTGTCGTGGGGAGGAAGTCACCCCTTTCAC
>JBAZFD010000227.1:0-893 GCA_041653575.1 Thermodesulfovibrionales bacterium | reverse complement strand
CTACCATCCCGAGCTGGCGACCTTCGAGGCGGAAAAGGTATACAACCAGAAGGACGCTGAAGGGTTCATAAAGCTCAACGCCCTCAGGCTCAGGGTAAGGAACATGCTGAGAAAATAGATCAGAACAGCTTAACCTGTTTAAGATAGTTTGGGATGGTTTCAAAGCAGTTCAAGGCAGATCTGCCGCGGATTTTTGTTTTGAGCCTCCTGAACGATTTTAAACCAGGTTGAACAGTCCTGATCTATTCTGAACTATGTCTGATGACGCCCTCAGATACTGGCTTGCCCTCTCCTTTGTGAAGGATGTCGGTCCTGTCACGATCAAAAAGCTTGTCGCTCTTTTTCATGCTCCTGAAAGGATCTTCAGCGCCACCATTGCTGAGCTGCTGGATGTGGAGGATGTAGGCGAGGTGAGGGCCAGGAGCATCCGGGAGTTCGCCTCCTGGAAGGCTGTGGACCGGGAGATAAAGGCTGTGCAGGATAAGGGGATAGGCATCATCACCTATACCGATGACGCCTATCCGGTGAGGCTGCGGGAGATAGACGATTCCCCTGTTGTCCCCTATATCAAAGGCGGTATGACCGATGAGGACAACTGCGCTGTCGCCATGGTGGGCTCACGGGCAATGACGGACTACGGGAGGATTGTCTCTGAACGAATAGCCTCCGGCCTGGCAGCCTCAGGCATCACTGTGGTCAGCGGCATGGCAAGGGGGATTGATACGGTCTCGCACAGGGCAGCTCTCAGGGCAGGGGGCAGGAGCATCGCTGTTCTGGGCTGCGGCCTCGACAGGCCCTATCCCTCTGAAAACAGGCGGCTCATGGAGGAGATTGCCGCTTCAGGCTGCGTTATCAGCGAGTTTCCCCTGGGCACACCGCCGAACAGGGAGAAT
>JBAZFD010000226.1:0-4237 GCA_041653575.1 Thermodesulfovibrionales bacterium | reverse complement strand
ACATGGACGTCAGTAGGTAGACTGGCGGTGGGCGCCAGCAAGAGCTTCACCTTCACGGGGCTCTCGGCGGGGAGCGCCGGCAGCAAGACCTTCCGGGCCTTCGTGGACAGCCAGTGCGGAACGGCGGAGTCCAACGAGAGGAACAACCAGCGCATCAAGGCTTATACCGTGAGCACTGTTCCGACGGGAGCGAGTCTCTCCGTCTCCCCTCAGAGCCCCAGTGTGGTAGGCACGGCTGTGACAGCCACGGCAACAGGCCAGCCCGTTGCTACCTATGAGTAAGGTTCCGCCTGAAAACGGGGAGCACCTTGGGCAGTAGTGCGGAACTGGTCCACCAGCAGAGTCTGGAAGTGGAACACCGCTGGGGCTTCGACCGGCACATACAGCATCCAGGTGGGATAGCGCCAGCCTACTCCCCCTCCATTCCGAACCTCTTCAGTTTTCTCCAGAGAGAGACCCTGTCGATACCCAGGATCTGGGCGGCGAGGGTCCTGTTTCCTCCTACCTCGGTGAGGACCCACTGGATGTAGGCCATCTCCTGCTCTTCAAGGGAGGGGATCTTGCCCTCCTTCTTTCTGAAGGTCCTGATGCTCAGCTCCCTGAGGTCCTCGGGGAGCTGTGCCAGTTCCACGGAGCTTCCCCTGGTGAGGGCCACGCCCCTTTCGATGATGTTCTCCAGCTCCCGCACGTTTCCGGGGAAGTCATAGCCCATGAGGAGGGCGATCACCTCAGGCGATATCTCAGCCACCTCCTTGTCCATAATGGTGGCGTATTTTTTGAGGAAGTAGTAGCTCAACAGGGGGATGTCCTCCTTTCTCTCGGAGAGGGGGGGGATATGGAGGGAGACCACGTTTAGACGGAAGTAGAGGTCCTGCCTGAACTGTCCTCCCTTGATCGCCTCGTGGATGTCCCTGTTGGTGGCAGCGATAAACCTCACGTCAACGGACAGGGGCTTTGTCGCGCCCAAGCGGAGCACCTCCCTCTCCTGGATCACCCTGAGGAGCTTAACCTGCATGGAGGGCGGCATCTCGGTGATCTCATCGAGGAAGAGTGTGCCGCCTGAGGCCATCTCTATGAGCCCCTGCTTCATGGCAGCAGCGCCGGTGAAAGCGCCCTTCTCATGGCCGAAGAGCTCGTTCGTGAGGAGGTCCTCAGAGAAGGCCCCGCAGTTGAGGGCGAAGAAAGGACCCTCCCCCCTCTTGCTGGAGAAATGGACGTACCGGGCGAAGAGCTCCTTTCCGGTGCCGCTTTCGCCGCTGATGAGGACGTTGCAGTCAGTGGGCGCTATCTGCCTGGATATATCAAGGAGCCTTTGCATCTGGGAGTCCTGGGTGATGATCTTCACCTTTCCTTGGAACTGTTCGATCTTCTCACGCAGCCGGGCGTTTTCCCTTTTGAGGGAGACCTTCTCAGCCGCTTCCCTGACCACCTTCCTCACCTCGTCGAGCTTGAAGGGCTTTGCCACATAGGAGAAGGCTCCCTGTCTCATGGCCTCCACTGCTGATTCAAGGGTCGCAAATCCTGTGATCATGATCACCTCTGTGTTGGGGTAGAGCTCGCGGCTTTTCTTCAGGATCTGCATCCCGTCAACCTTTTCCATCCTCAGGTCAGTAAGGACAAGGTCGAACTCCTGGGCCTCCAGGAGCTTGAGGGCCTGTGGACCGCTCTGGGTCCCTGTCACATCATAGCCCTCTTTCTTCATCACATGCTCAAGGTTCCTGAGCGCGATCTTCTCGTCGTCAACTATCAGAATTCTGGTGTTCTCCACTTTTCCCTCTTCCATATTCTATTTTCCTATGCCCTTACCGGCAGTCTGATCAGGAACCTTGTTCCCTTGCCGGGCTCGCTTTCAACGCCGATGCAGCCTTCGTGCTCTTCTATGATCTCGTGGACGATGAAGAGGCCGAGGCCTGAGCCTTTGCCCACGTCCTTTGTAGTGAAAAAGGGATCAAAGACCCGCGAAAGAAGATCTGCGGGGATGCCGGGGCCTGTGTCCCTGATTTCTATATCCACCGTGTCCGCCTCCATGGTGCATTTTCCCCTGTACCTGAGATAGCTGTACAGGCCTGTCTCATCATCTGCCTTCTCAAGGGCTGTGTGTCTTTCAGCCTTTACAAAGACCGTGCCCTCTCCTTCTATCGCCTCCACCGCATTTTTGATGAGATTGAGGAAGGCCTGCTGTATCCTCTGTTTGTCCGCCATGATCGTGATCTCTTCAGGTATCTGGAGGTTGATCTCCACTGAAACCGGAACCTGCCCCCTGATGAACCTGATGGTGTCCTGGAAGAGCCCTTTGAGTGGAAGGGTCTCTTTGGTGAAGTTTTTGGGCCTGGAGAAGTCAAGGAGCGATCTGACAATGTTCCGCGCCCTCTCGGTCTGCTCCTCGATCTGGGAGAGGAGCTCAAGGACAAAGGAAGGGTCCAGGGAAGGACCCGGACTCTTTTCCTGAAGTTCTTCCATCAATATCTGGCTGGATGTGGAGATGTTGGAAAGGGGGTTGTTCAGCTCATGGGCTACGCCTGAGAGGAGGGTCCCAAGGGATGCGAGCTTCTCCGACTGGACAAGATGCCTCTGCCTCAGCTCCAGCTCCCTGAGCATCTTGTTTACCGCGCGGGTGAGGGAGGCTATCTCCCGGTCATGGGATTTGATGAGGATCTTCTCGAACCTCCCATCGGCAATCGCCTCCATGCTGTTTTCAAGCATGGTAAGCGGCCTTACCACTACCCTGGAGAGGGCGTGGCCCATGAGGAGTCCCAGGAGGGAGAGGCTGAGTATGGAAAAGATGAGTATCCTCCTGGACTTGGAGAGGAAGAGCTGGAGGTGTTTCCTCTCTTCTTTCCGTATGCCCTCGGAGAGGGTGGTGATGTCCTTTCCCGTTTCCCTGATTCTCCCTTCCAGGGTCTTCTTCCTCTCAGGGGGGCCAGCCTGGGATACGACGATGAAGTACTCCTCCATGAGCTCCCGGTACCGGAGCATATTCTGCTCCATCTGCGTCACGAGACCGGGAGGGACAATCGCTTCAAAGCCCCCGGTGTTTTCCCTGAGAAGGCGTTCAGTTTTTGAGAGGTGCTCCAGGGTGGAGCGGTAATCGCTCTCCTGCCCGTAGAGGAAGTAGTTCTTCTCGAACCTCCTTACCTCCAGGGTTGTATCGAAGAATTCCGAGATAACCTCCCCGGAGACGATCTTTTTCTCCAGAAAGGTAAGGTCTGTGAAGGTGACGACAGAGAGGCCGATGATGAGGGCCAGGAGGACAGTGTATCCCAGGGTGATTTTCTGTCGTATGCTCGGCTGGAATCTGAACATATCATCATTGTAACACCCCCTATTGCAAATGGCAACAAGGAGTTTCAGCCGGGAAAGGGCTGTTAGTCTTTGAAATAAGGGTTTTTTTGCTGAAAATGCGGATCTCTCTTTTGTGTGTGTTGCAAATAGCAATGAAATGAAAATGATCTGAAGTGCCTTAAAAAGATTAAATCAAGGAATATCAATTGGTTGTTGGTTTGGCACAATACCTGCTTAATAGTCAGGTATTAAAGAATTAAGGAGGTTCGTTATGAAGGGTTTGGCGAAGAAGCTTGAAAATCTCTTTGCAGCAGCAGCCTTTGCTGAAGAGGGTGAGTTTGAAACGGCCCGTCAGATCATGGCTGAGAAGGGGAAGGTTAAAACTCCCTCTGTTACCGGACATAAGGGCATGGCTGTAGCAATTCCGGCAACCAAGTCGTAGAAGACTCCGGGTATGGGCAGGATCGGCAAGAAATTCGAGGATCTCATGTCGGCGATATCCTTTGCTGAGGAGGGGGATCTGCGGACAGCCGGGGAGATCCTGAAGGAGAGGCGGGGGGGCCTGATCGCAGTAAAGGGGGACGAAACGGACGCCCAGGCCCTCAGATACGCCCTGCATACCTGTAAAAGGATAGGTGCCGAGCTCCGCGTCCTCTCTCTTGCCTCCCCGGCAGTGGATGACCTCCTCCGGCAGTTCCAGGCTGAGCTGGAAAGGGAGAAGATCAGCTACAGGATATCCAGGAAGGAGGGCTGCCTCAAAAAGGAGATCATCGATTACACGAATACGGAAAAGGATGTCCTTTTTGTGGTTGTCGGCTCAGAGGATGACCCTGACAGGGAGTGCAGGGGAAAGGAAAAGAGGCTGTCCGATGCTTGGCAGCGGCTGCGGTGTCCCCTCGTGGTGGTAACAGGCGCAGCGCAGGGGTAAAACAAAAAAACAAGGAGGCAGACAGTA
>JBAZFD010000225.1:0-4246 GCA_041653575.1 Thermodesulfovibrionales bacterium | reverse complement strand
TTCCCTGTAGCCCTGATGGGTCTTTGAGGGGGTGAACTCGGCCGTTGTCTTTCCGCCGGAGTGGAGAAAGGAGAGCTTCAGCCCGCAGGGGTTTTCTTTCCCGCAGGCGAAACAGTGATCGTCGTCATCTAAAGTTAATCTGGTCATGGAATGAAAGGGTCCAGGGTCAAGGGTCCGGAAAGACTTGTGCTTGCTGGATCCTTGACCCTTTTCAGTTATCCTAATCTGACTTCTGACTTTACTTGTTCATCATGTCGAGGAATTCCCTGTTGCTCTTTGCGCCCTTGAGCTTGCTCAGGAGGAACTCCATGCTCTCCACGGTGCTCAGGGGGTTCAGGACCTTCCTCAGTATCCACATCTTGTTCAGGTCCTCTGAGCTCACCAGGAGCTCTTCCTTCCTCGTGCCCGAGGCATTGATGTCTATGCTGGGGAATATCCTCTTGTCCACGAGCTTCCTGTCGAGGTGGAGCTCCATGTTGCCTGTTCCCTTGAACTCCTCGAAGATGACGTCATCCATCCTGCTGCCGGTGTCAACGAGTGCGGTGGCCAGGATGGTGAGGCTGCCGCCTTCCTCGATGCTCCTCGCCGTGCCGAAGAACCTCTTGGGTTTCTGGAGGGCGTTGGCGTCGAGACCGCCTGAGAGGACCTTGCCGCTCGTGGGGGTGATGGTGTTGTATGCCCTGGCGAGCCTGGTGATGCTGTCCAGGAGGATGACCACATCCTTCTTCGTTTCCACCAGTCTCTTCGCCCTCTCGATAACCATCTCGGAAACCTGGCAGTGTCTCTGCGGTGGCTCGTCAAAGGTGGAGCTGATGATCTCGGCTGTGCTCACCTGTCTCTTCCAGTCAGTCACCTCTTCCGGTCTCTCGTCAATGAGGAGGATGATGAGGTGGGTCTCGCTGTGGTTTTTCTTGATCGCCTTTGCCAGGGCCTGGAGGAGCATGGTCTTTCCTGTCCGGGGCGCTGCCACAATAAGACCTCTCTGCCCCTTTCCGATAGGGGTGATGAGGTCCATAACCCTCATGGCGTAGTTCGAGGTCTCTGTCTCAAGCTGGAGCTTCTCTGTAGGATAGTAGGGGGTGAGGTTGTCGAAGAGCGCCCTGATGGCGAGGTTCTCCGGCGTCTCAGAGTTGATGGTCCCTACCTTGAGGAGTGCGAAATACCTTTCCCCTTCCTTGGGAGGCCTTATCTGTCCTGATATGTAATCCCCTGTCCTGAGGGAGAATCTTCTGATCTGTGAGGGGGAGACGTAGATATCGTCCGGTGAGGGGAGATAGCTGTAGTCGGGAGATCTGAGAAAGCCGAACCCGTCGGGGAGTATCTCCAGCACCCCTGCTCCGTATACATTTCCTGCCTTTTCCACCTGGGCCTGGAGAATGGAGAATATGAGCTCCTGTTTCCGCATTCCCGTGGCATTGTCAACATTCAGTTCTTTCGCGAGATGAGTGAGATCGTCAATGCTCTTCTCCTTCAGCTCGGAAATGGAAATATAATTTTCCATTGAATTTTTTACCTCTCTGATGGTCTTTCGATAAGATTGATATTTATTAAGAATAAACCGGGGAATACCCTAATTTACATCGTTTGGCGAGTCCTGTTTATATTCGGCCCATCCCGGAAGAATGGCGGGGTAGTGCAGATGGAAAATAATGTAATGTTAGGATACACAATGAAATCCGCTTTGTCAATAGATTGAAGGCCCTCGTTCTTTTTGTTTATGATTCCTGAAAGGCAGGCCTTTTCAGCCTGGCAAGATAACAGAGAGATAAGGACAGAATGATAGAGATTAAGGGGCTGACAAAGAGTTACGGAAAGGTCATTGCTGTCAACGGCGTTTCCCTGGAGATCAGGGACAACGAGGTCTTCGGCCTCCTCGGGCCGAACGGCGCAGGCAAGACCACTATTATAAAGATGCTCACCACCCTCACCAGGCCTGATTCGGGCGGCTGTTTCATAGACGGCATTGATCTGGCTATGGACCCCCAGGGGGTGAGGAGGCGGATAGGCGTTGTCCCCCAGGAGAACAACCTTGACCGGGAGCTCACTGCCTGGGAGAACCTCCTCATCTACGGGATGCTCCATAAGGTGAAGGACAAGGAACGGAAGATGGAAGAGTCCCTCAGGATGGTGGATCTCTGGGACAGGCGGGACTCCGTTGTCTCAGGTTTTTCAGGGGGGATGCAGCGGAGGCTCCTCCTTGCCAGGGCACTTCTTCCTGAGCCTTCCATCCTTTTTCTTGATGAGCCTTCAATAGGACTGGACCCCCAGATCAGGCGGCAGATGTGGGATGTGATCAGGCGGACAAAGATCCAGGGCAGGACGGTGCTGATCACCACGCATTATATAGAAGAAGCAGAGGCGCTCTGCGACAGGGTCGGGGTCCTCGCCAGGGGGAGGCTCATTGCCCTCGATGCCCCGGAAAGCCTGAAGGCGACAGTGGGAGAGTATGTTGTGGAGTATATCAATGACGAAGGAAGTCTCATCCAGCAGATAACTAGGGACCGGGAAGAGGCCCATGAGATCGCCCGGCAGAGGTCCAACGGCGTGACCATCAGGAAATCGAACCTGGAGGATGTGTTCATAAAGCTCACCGGGGAGAGGATAGAATGAAAGAAAGTAACCCCCTGCTCTCCGGCTGGTATCCTATTTTTCTGCGGGAGATGCTCCTCTTCAGGCGGAAGCTCCTGAGGCTGGGGTACCTCTTCTCATCCATGGTGGTCCCCATCATCTACCTCATTGTCTTCGGCTTCGGCCTGGGCAAGGGGGTGCAGATCGAGGGAAAGGACTACCTCACCTATCTGATACCGGGGCTTGTGGCCATGAGCTCCATGAACAACTCCTATACCTGGGTGGCCAGCGCCCTGAACCTGAACAGGATCTATTTCAAGACCTTCCAGGTCCTGGTCCAGTCTCCCATCAGCCCCTGGGCGATCATGATCGGCGAGGTCCTGGCCGGGATGGTGAAGGGGCTCTTCGCCTCATCGCTTATCATCATTATCGGTCTCGTCTCTCCGGGAGCGTTCTCCATTACGCCCCTCTTCGTGCTCACCCTGCTGCTGAACTGCTTCCTCTTTTCGAACCTCGGGGTGATAACAGGGATGATCACCAAGTCCCATGAGGACACTGCCACCTATGCCAACTTTTTCATCGTGCCCATGGCCTTTTTCAGCGGCACCTTTTTCCCTGTGGACAGGATGCCGGGAGTCCTTAAATCCTTCATCTATATCCTCCCTCTCACCCACACCAATCTCCTCATCAGGGAGGAAACGCTGGACGGGAAGGGGCTCATTTCCCTCTGCGTCCTCCTCGGCTATGCGGCGGTATTCTTTGTCTACGGCTCCCTGCTTATCAGGCGGTACAATGAATAAGCTGTCCATCCCATTGATTACACTTTAAATTTTCCCGCACTTTGGAGTACAATATTCTTTCAATTTCACGAGACGGATGAGGAGGTTTCCATGGGTTATGTAAGAGGCCTGAAGTGCAGAGAGTGTGGCAGGGAGTACCCTGTTGATCCCATATATGTCTGTGAGTTCTGCTTTGGCCCCCTTGAGGTTGTGTACGATTACGAGGGGATAAAAAAGGTCCTGACGCGCGAGGTGATAGAGCAGAGGGGGCCGAATCTCTGGAGATACAGGGAGCTCCTCCCCATTGACGGAGAGCCCCAGGTAGGTCTCCAGTCAGGCTTTACCCCCCTGGTGAAGGCGGACAACCTTGCGAAGGAACTGGGCGTGAGGGAGCTCTATGTCAAGGATGACACCGTGGCCCATCCCACCCTCTCTTTCAAGGACAGGGTTGTTGCCGTGGCCCTCACCAAGGCAAAGGAATTCGGTTTCGACACCGTTGCCTGCGCCTCCACAGGCAACCTGGCCCACTCCGTCTCAGCCCACGGCGCAAAGGCCGGCTTCAACAGGTTTGTCTTCATCCCTGCGACCCTTGAGCAGAGCAAGATCGTGGCCTCCCTGGTCTACGAGCCGAACCTTGTGGCTGTTGACGGCAACTACGACGAGGTGAACAGGCTTTGCAGTGAGATCGCCAACAAGTACAAATGGGCCTTTGTGAACATCAACATCAGGCCCTTTTACGCAGAGGGATCAAAGACCCAGGGTTTTGAGATCATCGAGCAGCTGGGCTGGAAGGCGCCGGACAATGTGGTCGTTCCCTGCGCCAGCGGCTCTCTCCTCACCAAGGTCTGGAAGTCCTTCAAGGAGTTCAAGGAGATCGGGATCATCTCCGAGCTTCCCAC
>JBAZFD010000224.1:0-4272 GCA_041653575.1 Thermodesulfovibrionales bacterium | reverse complement strand
GAGAGGCAAAGGGGCGATCAAGGCCCAGGACTTTCCTGCCCCCCTCAGGGGGATCCAGGGAGAGACAGGTGAGGAGATCATCCACCTCATGGTCCTGAGGAGCCTGAAACAGGCCAGGTACTCCCCGGTCAATGTGGGCCATTTCGGCCTTGCCTCAGCCTCGTACAGCCACTTTACCTCGCCCATCAGGAGGTATCCCGACCTTGTTGTGCACCGCATCCTCAGGGAGGCGCTGAAGAGGAAGCATCTCAGCGACAAAAGGATGGGTGAGCTGAATTCCCTCCTCCCTGACATTGCCTTTCATTCGTCGAGGACAGAGAGGCAGGCGGATGAGGCGGAGAGGGAGGTGCTTGACGCCATGAGGGTCTGGTTCATGAAGGACAAGGTGGGAGAGGAGCTTCCAGGGAGGATCGTCTCGGTAAACCCCTACGGCCTGAGGGTCCGTTTCAGGGATTTCTATGTGGAAGGGACGCTCAATGTTTCATCCATGACCGATGATTTTTACCGCTACGACGAGAGGTCCATGAGTCTTTCAGGCCTCAACAGGAAGAAACGGTTTGCCATCGGCATGGAGCTGACTGTGCGGATAGAGCGGGTTGACATGGAGGAGCGGGAGATTGTCCTCGGGCTCTGACAGCGGAAGTCGGGAGAGCAGGCATTTGCTGGAGCGCTCCCTTTTCTCAGCGAAAGAGGTGTTATTCCCCCTTAGGAAAGGGGGCCAGGGGGTTGTTTTTTTGTCTTTAAGGACACAACCCCCTTCATCCCCCTTTTTTAAGGGGGAATGGGGAAAGTGGACACATAGCAGGCTCCATGATTCCTTGGTGAGGTGTGAGGCGTGATGGACATCATCTCCATTGGGACAGGGGTTGTTGCAGGTGGGGCGGTGGCATGGGTTGCCGCGAGATCCCATTTCCAGGCCAGGGCCATGGAGACAGAGAGGCGGGCAGGCGGCCTGGAGGCCCAGGTTGCGGAGCTGAGGAGGAGCCTGGGCCAGAAGGAGTCCGAAACCGTCCTGCTCAGGGATGAGCTGGGCGACGAGAGGAGACAGAGGGTTGAGGCCTCCACCCGTTTCGAGGAGTCGCAGAAGGCCCTCCTGGAGCAGCGGAGACTGCTGAAGGAGATGGAGGCGAAGCTCGGTGAGACCTTCAAGGCCATCTCCCTCGACGCCCTTTCCCGGAACAGCTCTGAGTTCAAGAGGTACGCCGATGAGTTCATAAAGATCGCTGAAGAGAAGCTGAAGGGGCAGGCAACAGAGGGCAAAAAGGAGCTGGAGAACAAGAAGGAGCTCATTGACCAGGGCCTCGATACCATAGCGAAGAGCATCACAGAGGTGCAGAAGAGGATCGAGGAGGTAGGGAAGGGCAGCGGCGAGAGGTTCGCCGAGGTGGCCACCCTGATCAGAAAGCATGAAGAGGTGACTCAGAGGCTGAAGGAGACCACTGACCACCTGAAGCACGCCCTGGCAAGCTCAAAGAAGAGGGGCGACTGGGGCGAGCGGATGGCTGAGGACATCATCAGGCTCATAGGGATGGTTGAAGGGATCAACTACCTGAAACAGAAGACCCTTGAGAGCTCCGCAGGCAGACCTGATTACACCTTCCTCATGCCCAACGGCCTGAAGATCAACATGGATGTGAAGTTTCCCCTGGACAACTACACGCAGTATCTCAACGCCGAGTCCGAGCACGACAGGCGGCGGTTCAAGGAAGAGCTCCTGAAGAACACCCGGACCATGATCAGGCAGGTGACAAACCGTGAGTACATCAACCCTGCTGAGAACACCGTTGATTATGTGATCATCTTCGTCCCCAATGAACAGGTCTACAGCTTTATCAACGAGGCGGATATTGCCATCATGGACGAGGCCCTGAGGCAGAAGGTGATCCTCTGCTCCCCCTTCACCCTCTACGCTGTCCTTGCTGTGATCAGGCAGGCGGTGGAGAACTTCAACCTCGAACAGACCGCCTCTGAGATCCTGAAGCTCCTGGGAGAGTTCTCAAAGCAGTGGACCGCCTACAAGGAGCGGTTCACGGTCATGGGAGAGAGGCTTGACGGGGCTCGAAAGGAGTATGAGCTTCTCATGACAACGAGGTCGAACATGCTGGAGAGGCCCCTGAGGAAAATCGACGAGTTGAGAAGGCGGAAGGAAATAGACCTGGATTCGGAGATTAAGCTGGATGAGATATAGGGAGGAGCAATGATTGAGGATCTGCGGAAGTCTGAGACCTGGAGGGTCTTCAGGATACAGTCCGAGCTGGTGGAGGGGTTTGAGACCCTTTACGAGCTCGGGCCTGCTGTCACCATCTTCGGGAGCGCCCGTCTGGATGAAAGCTCTCAGTACTACAGTCAGGCCGAGGAGGTTGCCAGGCACCTTGCCGATGCCGGGTTTTCGGTGATTACCGGCGGCGGGCCAGGGATCATGGAGGGCGCCAATAAGGGGGCGAAGGAGGGAAAGGGCAAGTCCGTTGGTCTGAATATCATGCTCCCCCATGAACAGGTCTCCAATGAATATCAGGACGTCAGTATCTCTTTCCGTTACTTTTTCGTCAGGAAACTCATGTTTATCAAGTACGCCGTCGCCTTTGTCATCTTCCCCGGCGGCTTCGGCACCATGGATGAGCTCTTCGAGGCCCTTACCCTTGTGCAGACAGGGAAGATAGAGCCCTTTCCCATCATCCTCTTCGGCAGGGAATACTGGCAGGGGCTCATAAACTGGATGAAACAAACCCTTGTCCCCCAGGGAACCATAGGCAATGAGGACTTCGCGCTTCTCTCCCTGGTGGATAAGCCCGAGGAGGTCTGTACCATACTCAGGGAGCATTACCGCGTTTTCGGCGGCCCCTCACCCTACGGTCAGTGCAAGGAGAACGGTAGACCCTGAATACAATAAGCAACGGAGTTTTAATATCCTTCCATTCCCGGCGTTTTGTTATACAATATATGCTATGAAAGAACCGGATGAATCAGCAGACCTTGCTGCGCATTGCCGGGAGGAGACTCCGGCGTTGAAGGAGCAGATAAAAAAGCTCAAAGAGCTCTATCCCCCTGACGCCGGGTGGCTGGCCAATGAGCTTGCCCTGCATCAGATTGCCCTTGAGGCACGGAACGAGGAGCTGCGCTCTGCCAGGGAGGAACTGGCTGCGGAGCTTGCCCGGCGGGAGAGGATGGAATCTGCACTCAGAAAGAGCGAGGAGAGCTACCGTACCCTCTTTGAGACAGCGCCTGATGCGGTTGTGATTGTAGACCTGAACCTCCATATTGTCGGCAAGAATTCTGCGGCTTTTTCCTTGTTCGGCTACACCAGAATGGAGGAGCTGGAGGGGAAGACAATCCTCGACTTTGTTGTGCCCGGCGAACATTCGAGGGCATTGCAGAACATAAAGGAATTCCGGGAAAAAGGGTATATACAGAACCTTGAGTACACCCTGATGCGAAAAGACGGGACTCTCTTCCCTGCCTGGGTCAGGGCATCGCTGATCAGGGACCCTGAGGGGACAGCGAGGAACATCATGATGGTTGTCAGGGACCTTTCGGAGATGAAGAGGCTTGAGGAACAGCTCATCCAGTCACAGAAAATGGAGGCCCTCGGCACCTTGACCGGAGGGATCGCCCATGACTTCAACAATATTCTCACCGCCATCGTGGGGTATTCATCGCTTCTGCAGATGAAGCTTGAGAAGGACAGTCCTCTTGCCTCCAGCGTTGAAGGCATTATAGCCTCTTCTGAAAAGGCCTCATTCCTGACCCGTCAGCTCCTGCTCTTCAGCAAAAAGGGAGGAATGTCGGCAGGACCTGTCGATCTCAACAGCATTGTCAGGAAGGCAGAACATCTCCTCCTGAGGCTCCTCCCCCATAACATCGGCCTGAGCTTTATTCCCTCCCCGGAAGAGCTGATAGTCACCGCAGACAGCACCCAGATAGATCAGGTACTGATAAACCTGGCAGTCAATGCCAGGGATGCCATGCCCGAGGGCGGCAGCATCACCTTTTCCACCACCGTTGCCGATATGGATGATGAATTCGTCAGGGCGCACGGCTTCGGAACTCCCGGCAGGTATGCCCTCCTGACTGTGGCTGATTCGGGAAAAGGGATGGATGATAAAACAAGGGAACGGATTTTTGAACCCTTCTTCACCACAAAGGAAAGGGGAAAGGGCACAGGCCTCGGCCTTTCAGTGGTCTACGGCATCATCAAGGGCCACAAGGGATATATAGACGTCTCAAGCAGCCCTGAAACAGGCAGCACCTTCAGGATCTATCTCCCCCTGACGG
>JBAZFD010000223.1:0-4274 GCA_041653575.1 Thermodesulfovibrionales bacterium | reverse complement strand
CATCGGAGACGTAGGTCTCAAAAAGGTGGCTGCGATTATAGATGATGTGAGAAATAAGGTCTGAGGTGATGGGGATGGAGAGACTGAACAACATAGAGGAGTTGAGGAAACTGAGGGAAAGGCTTGCATCCGAGCTCTTTCTCCCCGACAAGACGAGGGCCAGGGTCTGCTGCGGCACAGCCTGCACAGCCTCGGGCGCCCACAAGGTCATACACTCCATGGAGGAAGAGGCGCAGAAAAAGGGTGTCGAGATGGAGATCGTAAAGACCGGCTGCCAGGGTATGTGCCAGAAAGGACCTGTCATGCAGGTGGACCCCTACGGCCTCTTCTACCAGAGGGTGCAGCCTGAGCAGACAGCCTCCCTTGTCAGTTACACATTCCAGAGCGGGGTGCCTTTCCGTCCTGCCCTCTTCAGGGAGAACATCTTCACCGAGCCGGTGCCGGAGATGGCCTTTCTCCCCTACTACCAGAAGCAGACTCGTATCGCCCTGAGGAACAACGACAAGATAGACCCTACCAATATACTCCACTATGTCGCAGTGGGCGGATACAAAGGTCTTGAGAAGGCCCTTTCTTCCATGACCCCCGAGGATGTCCTGGCCGAGGTGGACAAGGCGAACCTCAGGGGAAGGGGAGGCGCAGGCTTTCCTGCCGGAAAGAAATGGAAGCACACCAAGAGCGACAAAAACCCGGTGAAGTTCGTCATTGCCAACGGTGACGAGGGAGACCCCGGAGCCTTCATGGACAGGTCCATCATGGAGGGAGACCCCCACAGCCTTTTCGAGGGTATGGCCCTCTGCGCCTACGCCATCGGCGCAAAGTACGGCTACATCTACGTGAGGCATGAGTATCCCCTGGCGGTGAAGAACCTCAAGCACGCCATCAAGCAGGCTGAGGAGATGGGCTTCCTGGGCAGGAATATCCTGGGCTCGGATTTCAGCTTCCACCTGGGAGTGAGGGAAGGCGCAGGCGCCTTTGTCTGCGGTGAGTCCACCGCCCTTGTGGCATCCATCGAGGGAGAGAGAGGCTTCCCGAGGCCCCGTCCGCCGAGGCTTTCAGAGACAGGAGGAGGTCTCTGGGGATACCCCAGCAACCTCAACAACATAGAGACCTATGCCTGTGTTGCCCCGATCATTGAGAAGGGGGCCGACTGGTTCAGGTCCATCGGCACCGAGAACTCCCCGGGCACAAAGGTTTTCGCCCTCACCGGCAAGGTGAAGAACACCGGTCTCGTTGAGGTCCCCATGGGAACCACCCTCAGGGAGATCATCTATGACATCGGCGGCGGGATCATCGGAGACAAGGAGTTCAAGGCAGTCCAGACAGGAGGCCCCTCAGGAGGCTGCCTGCCTGCTGAATACCTTGACCTCCCTGTTGATTTCGACACCCTCTCGAAGGCAGGCTCCATGATGGGCTCAGGCGGTATGGTGGTCCTCGACGAGGAGACCTGCATGGTGGATGTGGCCAAGTACTTCCTCTCCTTCACCCAGTCCGAGTCCTGCGGCAAATGCACACCCTGCCGCGTGGGCACCTACCAGATGCTTCAGATCATGGAAAAAATCACCTCAGGAAAGGGTGAGCCCGGAGACATCGAGAAGCTTGAGGAGATGGGAAAACTGGTCCAGGAAGGGTCCCTCTGCGGTCTCGGCCAGGGAGCTCCCGGTCCCATCCTCTCAACCCTCAGGTACTTCAGGCATGAGTATGAAGAGCATGTGAACGACAAGTTCTGCCGCGCCAGGGTTTGCAGCGGCATGGGCACCTATACCATAGACCATGACACCTGCTTCCTCTGCGGTCTCTGCAAAGAGGCCTGCGCCTTTGACGCGGTCAAGGAGACAAAGGACAGCTTCTTCATTGACCAGGATTACTGCACCAAGTGCAAGGCCTGCTACTCGGCCTGTCCTGTGGGAGCGGTTCAGGTGAGCAAGAAAGCGGGCAAGGCGGAGGTGGCGAAGTGACTGAAGCAGTTAAAGAGCGTAAGGTGGAAGAGATAAAGGCTGATGCCGACGCCGGCCTGAAATGCCCGGTGAACAGGGCCTTGGTCTATGTCACGGAGTTCCTTGCAGGCCCGATGTGCGGCAGGTGCTTTCCCTGCGCCATGGGCAGCTATGAGGCACGAATCAGGCTCCAGAACCTGACTGAGGGAAGGGGCACCGACGCTGACCTTGCAGCCCTCAGGAGGATCGCTGCGGAGATGACCGAAGGCTCCATGTGCAAGAAGGGCAAGGACACCGCCAGATTCATCCTCGAATGGATGGAGACCGACGCCTATGCAGCACACCTGGTGGGCAGATGCCCTGAGCAGGAATGCAAGGCCTTCATCGAGTACAGGATTGTTCCCCAGAACTGCATTATCTGCGGTCTCTGCAAGGACGCCTGCAAGCACAACGCCATCATCGGCGAGAAGAAGACAACCTATCAGAGCGGCTTCCTCCCCTTTGAGATCAGGCAGAAGAGGTGCGTCAAATGCGGCGACTGTCTTCCTGTCTGCCCCACAGGCGCAGTGATTATTCAGGATATAAAGGCCAAGGAACCGGCAGCAGTCTAAACAATTAAACAAATAGTGAAGGATTTTAAATTTTATAGAAACATGGAGGGATTATGGCAAATATGGTGAACCTCACCATAGACGGGAAGATGGTCCAGGCGCCTGAGGGGACAAACCTCATAGACGCCGCTGATCTGGTTGGCGTCCACATACCGAACCTCTGCTACCTCAAGGGGTCTAAGGGGATCGGCGCGTGCAGGCTCTGTCTGGTGGAGATCGAGGGGATGAGAGCCCCCATGATCGGCTGCACCACGAAGGTGAAGGAAGGCATGGTGGTGAACACCAGGACAGAGAGGGTCCAGGAGGTCAGGAAATTCGTCATAGACCTCATCCTCTCCATGCACCCCCTTGACTGCATGACCTGCACCAAGGCAGGTATCTGCCGTCTCCAGGAATACGCCTATGAGATGGGTGTGAAGGAGTCTTCCTTCACCAGGAAGAAGTTCGGCTACCCCACTGATGAGGCAAACCCCTTCATCAAGAGGGACCCCGAGTACTGCGTGCTCTGCGGCAGGTGCGTAAGGGCCTGCAAGGATCAGGGCACCAATGTGCTTGAGTTCATGGGCAGGGGCGTAGGCTCCAAGGTGACCACCGCCCAGGACAAGCCCCTCCAGGAGTCAGGCTGCACCTTCTGCGGCAGCTGCGTTGACGCCTGCCCGGTGAACGCCCTGCTTGAGGCGGACAGGTGGAAAAAGGGAAGGGAGTGGGACTATGACCATGTGAACTCAGTCTGCCTCCTCTGCGGCAACAGCTGCGATATTAATGTGAGCACCAGGGACGGCAGGCTCATGAAGGTTAATGCCGGAGCCATCGAGGGTTCGGCAGAGCGGTTCATCTGCGCCTACGGCAGGTTCGGGTACGACTGCGTCGAGGCAGAGAACAGGATCACCAGTCCCATGAAGAGGGTCAACAACGAGCTTGTTGAGACCACATGGGAAGACGCCCTTGCCATCGTGGCAGGAGAGCTGAAGAAGGCCGGGGCAGACGCCGGGTTCGTTGCCACAGGCGGAATGCTCAACGAGGATGCCCTCACCTTGAAGAGGCTCGCCTCTGAGGCAGTGAAGACAAAGAACACAGACACCACCGTGAGCCTCTACGGCGACGCAGCCTCACTCATGTCAGGCCCGGCAGACCTCGAAGCAGCTGATCTCTTTGTTGTTGTTGACCTCGATGCCAACCAGTGGAAGAGGGTTCTCCCCGCCATTGATGCGGTCATCAGGAGAAAGGTGACAGCAGGCGGAAAGCTCATCACCATCAACACCAGTGAGACGAACCTCGGCTCCCTGGCAACAGTGAACCTCATGGAGAGCGAGCCGGAGGCCCTCAGGTCCCTGGCAAAGGCGCTCATGGAGAAGGGGCTCACCGGCAGCAGCGATCTCTCCTCAGCAGTCGCAAGCGCAACGGTGACAGAGGCAATGGAAAAGGCGGCAGCCCTCTACGCAGAGGCGAAGAACCCCGTTGTCCTCACCTCTCCTGCGATGTACGCCTCAGCGGCAAACATCGGCCTCCTCAAGGGCTCTGTTGTTTCAGTGCCTGTGGAGAGCAACGCCAAGGGTGTCCTTCTCATGGGCCTCACCACAGAAGGGAAGTCCTACACTGAGATGACCACCAGCGGCATGAAGCTCCTCTACACCGTGGGCGATGTCCCTGTGACAGGAAGGCCTGCAAACACCGGCTGCCTGATCGTCCAGCATTCACACCTCTCAGACCTGGCAAAGCAGGCCGA
>JBAZFD010000222.1:0-4284 GCA_041653575.1 Thermodesulfovibrionales bacterium | reverse complement strand
ATCTGGCCTTCACCGAACTTCTTGACAAGCTCTCTTGAATACTCTGCAAAAAGGACCAGGGCTGCGAGAGCGGCAGAGCCGATGGCATAACCCTTGGTGACTGCCTTGGTGGTGTTACCAACTGCGTCGAGGGGGTCGGTGATGTCCCTGATGGCTGAGGGCAGCTCTGCCATTTCAGCGATTCCGCCAGCGTTGTCTGTGATCGGGCCGTAGGAGTCAATGGCCACAACGATTCCGGTCATGGAAAGCATGGAGACCGCTGAAAGGGCGATTGCGAAGAGGCCGCCGCCGAGATTGCCGGTAAAGCCGCCGCCGAGGTAGTAGGAGCCGAGGATGGCGCCGACGATAGCAAAAGCGGGAAGCGCGGTGGCCTCCATGCTCATGGCGAGACCAGCGATGACGTTGGTGCCGTGGCCGGTGAGGCTGGCCTTGGCGATAGTCTGCACAGGCCTGTACTCCTTGGCTGTGTAGTACTCAGTGATCACAACGATGAGGCCCGTCAGGACAAGGCCGATAACGGAGGTGCCGAAGACGCTCATGGGGGTGAACCCGCCGGTGTCGCCGCCGAGGCTGCCCATGAACCACTGGGTCACGCCGTAGAATGCGCCTGCTGCACGGATACCGGCAACGGCGAGGCCCTTGTAGAGGGCGCCCATGATGTTCTGGCTGCTGCCCATCTTCACGAAGTAGGTGCCGATAATGGATGCTACGATGGAAACGCCTCCGAGGAGGAGAGGAAACTCAACCCAGGCGCTTTCTGCGCCGAAGACGGATTTTGCGAGGAGCATTGCTGCCACAAGGGTAACGGTGTATGTCTCATAGAGGTCAGCTGCCATACCTGCGCAGTCGCCCACGTTGTCGCCCACGTTGTCGGCGATAACCGCGGGGTTCCTGGGGTCGTCCTCAGGGATGCCTGCCTCAACCTTACCCACCAGGTCGGCTCCGACGTCGGCAGCCTTGGTGTAGATACCGCCTGCGATCCTGGCGAAGACGGACATGAGGGAGCAGCCGAAGCCGAGACCGATGAGAGCCTCGAAGGCCACTTCAGGGGCCATGGTCTTTGCGATGTAGTAGTAGCCTGCGATGCCGATGAGGCCGAGGCCCACCACCATGACGCCGGTGACGGAACCGCCCTTGAAGGCCATGGTGAGCGCAGCCTGAATGCCTCTCTTTGCGGCCTCAGTGGTCCTCACGTTGGCGCGGACGGTCACCAGCATACCGATGTAACCGGCAAGGGCTGAACCGACGGTTCCGATAAGGAATCCGATAGCAGACCACGGTCCGAGGACTGCGTAAAGAACAACGAAGAGGACAACCGCCACCATTGCAACGGTCCTGTATTCCCTGTTGAGGAATGCTGATGCGCCCTCACTGATTGCAGCGGCGATATCCTTCATCCTCTGCGAGCCGCTCTCCTGTTTTGTCACCCATGCCGCGGTCATCAGCGCATAAGCAACACCGATGACTCCGCATATCAGGGCAAATCCGATTATACCCATCTTCCTGTCTTTCCTCCTTTTTTTTGTTTAGTCCCGCACAACTCCTCTACGAACCTCATTGTACTAAGGCCCTCTTTTTTACAGTCACCTCCCCCCTTTTACTCTTTTCTGTGGATTCATGAGCAGATCCTATATCCTACTGTCCTTCCCTCTGCGTATGCCGTGCAAAGACCATTGCCGTGGCCCTGTAGACCATGTGGGCCATCTTTGAAAAAGGCGCATAGGCGAAAAGGAAGAAGACAAATACGAGGTGGATGAAATAGACCGGGTATGCAAGGGCTGCGATATTGGCCAGCCTAAGGAGCTCTGAAAGGATACCCGTGGCAACGATACCGAGGATGACGGAGATGAAGAGCCAGTCGAAGTAGCTGCCGACGCCTGCCTTGTCCTTGATCTCCATCCTGTTGCTGATGACCTTTGTTATGCCGATGAGAAGGGCTATTGCGCTTGCATTGCCCAGGATCTTCATGGGGTCATAGAGCGGATAGGGAGACTCTCCGAAGTGGAAAATGGAGAAGGCCTTGATCCCCGCCAGCTCATACCCGTAGAGGTAGACAATCGCCCAGGTCGTGGTGACAGCGAGACCGGCGAAGGCGAAGAAGACAAAACGGTGAGCATCTGTCCTGCCCTTTGCCACATCGCACTTCTCGAACTTCCTGTGGGCGATGATGTCCATGATGGTGCCTTTTATGCTCTCGAAGATGTTCCCCTGCGCCATCATTGCATACCTGCTGATGCCGCTTGCCTGGGACATCTCAGCCCAGTACTTCTTTATGCCGAAGACGAAGGAGGTCACGGCAAAGAGGGCTGCTGCGTTAAATACGGTGTCGATAAAAGGAACAGGGATAAACTTTGCGTAAACGATCTCCCCGCCCTTTCCGATGACATCAAAGCTCCCCAAGGATGCCACGATAAGGAAAAAGATGAAGACCGGTATGGCGAAGAGGACCGGGAGATACCCCGGCTTGCCCACCATGTCCGCGAGGAAGGAGGGAGCGGAATAATCCCTGATCACCATCTTCCTGATGGCGCCCAGGACCTCACCGGGCTTTGCGCCGCGGGGGCAGTAGGCGGTGCAGTCGCTGCACTGGTGGCAGAGCCAGACATCGGGGCTGCCCATGAGCTTCTCTTTCATACCCCACTGGGCATAGAGCATCTCCTTCCTGGGGAAGGGCCCCTTGTCGGGGGTTACGTTACAGACCACGGTGCAGGTGGAGCACTGGTAGCACTTCTTGAGGTCGGCCCCTCCCGAGGCGATGACATCCTTGACGAACTTCAGATCAGGCTTTATTATCACATTCTCTGACATGATCTATCCTCCTAAAAACCCTTGAAGGGATTGGGGCCTATCTCGATGACCCTCTCCACAAAATCGTTGATGATGGTCGGTATCTTCCCATACTCGTCAATGGCGATCTGGGCCATCTGGACCCTCTCTGCCTCGAGCTGGAGTCTGCCCAGGGTCTCCTGGACCTTGCCGAGCCTGTAGTTGGCGAGCTCGCTGCCCTTGGCGAAGTGGCACTGATAGTTCTCACCGAACTTGCAGCCCAGCAGCAGCATACCGTCCACTCCCCTTGAGAGGGCGTCTGCGATCCAGACCAGGTTCATGGAGCCCAGGCATCTGAGCTGGACAAACCTGACTGCGGGATGGAACTTCTCCTTGTTCAGCGCCGCCGTGTCTATCGCCGGGTAGGCGTCGTTCTCGCAGCAGAGCACGATGATCCTCGGTCTGTCCTCGTCGTCGGGAACTGAGACGTTCTTCATCATGGAGCCGATCATGTCCACGTGGTAGTCCTTGAAGGAGACGATCCTCTCAGGGCATGCGCCCATACAGGTTCCGCACCTTCTGCACCTGCCGGGCTTGTAGAAGGGTGTGCCCTTCTCGTCCTCGTCAATGGCGCCGAAGGGGCACTCCTCTGTGCACCTCTTGCAGGCCGTGCAGCGCTGCATGTTCGGATCGGGATAGGTGAGGTCCCATGCGCGGGGATGGACAGCAATTCCCTTTGCCACGTGCTCCATGCTCTGGATCGCCTTGAGGGCCGCTCCTGTTGCGTCTTCCTGGGCCTCTGCCATGTTCATGGGCTGTCTCACGCAGCCCGCGGCGTAGACGCCGGTTCTCCTGGTCTCATACTGGAAGCAGATGAAGTTGGAGTCCGCGAAGCCGTCGAAGAGCTCAAGGTCGGGAAGACCGGGGCCCTGCCTGTACTGGAGGTTCAGGATCGGGTCGTCCACAGTGGCGGGGACAACACCCGTTGCCAGGACGACCATGTCCGCCTCAACCCTCACCTTAGCGCCAAGAAGACTGTCGGTCATCTCCACGTAGAGATTGCCGCCCTCCTCTGTAACGCCTGTCACCTCTCCCTTGGTGAGCATCACGCCTGGGTCGTTCTGGGCTGCCTTGTAGTAGAACTCAAGCCTTCCGGGTGTCCTGATGTCCTTGTAGAGGATCATGGCAAGAGCCTCGGAGTCCATGCTCCTCACATACTGGGCCTGCTTTAGCGAGGTGGTGCAGCACATGGCGGAGCAGTAGGGAAGATGGTTCGGATCCCTCTGGCCGGCGCACTGGATGAAGGCCACCCTCTTGGCGGGCCTGCCGTCTGAGGGCCTCGTGAGCTTGCCTGAGCGAGCGATATCCTCGAACTCCACGTTGGTGACCACGTTCTTTGAGACGCCGTAGCCAAGATGATCGAGCTTTGCAGCGTCGTAGGGCCTCCAGCCTGCCGCGAGAACCACTGAGCCGATCTTCACCACCTCTTCAGAGCCGTTGGAGGAGATAGTCACATCG
>JBAZFD010000221.1:0-4292 GCA_041653575.1 Thermodesulfovibrionales bacterium | reverse complement strand
TGCCCAGCACACGTAACACACGGGCAGTGACGTCAACATCAGGCAGATCGGCATATCCGGTAAACAACCCGCTGGCGATCAGCTTTGCAACCGGGCCTGTAACGGCTGAATAAGGCGCCCAACCGCCGTTGTAGCTCTGCATCTGCAGCAGCCAGTCCACCCCCCTGGCAACAACAGTCTGGTGTAAAGCCTGGAAAGGAAGGAGCGCCCACAGGACGATGGCTGTCGTGTCGGCATCAGGGTATCCGGAGGAGCCGAAGGTCCAACCGCCGGATCCCTCTACGGTCACGGCCTGGAACTGTGAGACCAGAAACTCTTTGGCCCGGAGTGCGGGCTGGAGAGAGGCGTCTTCGGAATACTCCCAAAGCGCCCGCAGGGCCTGGGCGGTATCATGGGCAGAAGCCAATGAGAACTGATACCAGCCCCCCCGGCGATCCCTCGCTTCGAAAAAAGACCAGCCCTCCAGCCCACGGTTGATCACAGCCTCATGCTCCCCGGGAAGCTGATCGAGGGCTGCCAGGGCAAAGCCGGTGGGCAGGAGCATACCGGCAAAGACGCCATCCTTCCCCTGCTGTCTGAGAAGCCATTGATCCGCCCGACTGTCTGCGTCGGATACCGGGAGCCGCCTGTCCAGTATGCGGTTCATGCTCCAGAAAAAGCGGGATATCCTGCCGCAGCGGAATCCCTGCGGCGGGATATCAACGATTTCCATCGAGCCGACACGCCCCTGTCTGCTGGGATTATCGGCGCGCAGCTCCGACAGGTAAAGGCTCTCAGGAAGAGGTCTGACCGCAGCAGAAGTACCCAGACGCATCATCACCACAGACCCAAGGGCCAGGATACCCATCAGATCAAGAAAGGGATGACGACCCTGCTGTTCGTGGAGCAGCCGAACTGAACCATAGGGCAGATGCGCAACAGGCAACTGGCCGAGCAAGGCCAGCAAGGTCCGCGCAGGCTGACAAATGGAATCAAGCCCTCCCATGCGACTGATGCTGCGACGTGCCGCCATTAATACCGGATCGCCGGATGGGACACCGCAGACCTTCAGGGCTGTATAGACAAGAACTGAAGCATCGGGGTTGTCGGGACCTCCGGGATATAGCTGCCAGCCTCCATCTGCCGATTGAGTGGCGCGGAGGTAGGAGACGAAGTCGCGCAAGGTTTCAGTGTCGGGCAAGCGCCCCAGGTACTGCCTGAGCAGGAGCGCAAAGGCAGTAACGGAGGCGTCGCTCTCCAGCGGAACGCGCCAGCTGCCGTCAGCCTCCTGCCCAACAACCAGCGCCAGCACTCCTCTTGCCAAGCTGTCACGGATTGCATCAGTCATGAGGAAAGTCAAAAGACAAGGCTGGAGTTTCTTCTTTACGAGGGAGAGAGACGCGCATATCTTCCATCAACCATGAGCCGATGAGTTGCAAGCCTTGAGACAACAATTTGCTCATCGTTCAGTTTTCTCTCCATGTTCTTTTTGTGGCTGACGCTACAGCTTAAGTGGGGAGCGGCAATTCCACGCGATCCCTTGAAGCGCATAGTTATGGGTCAGCTTATAAGTTTGCCAATCCTTTCCCACCGAACTCTACTATTTTCTTTATCCCAAGACCAATAGAAGGTTACTGCTTTGCCTTTAATTTTGTCGGAAGCCAGAAAGCCCCAATACCGACTATCATAGCTGCTGTTACGACTGTCTCCCAACACAAAAAATGAATCTTTCGGAATAGAAACAGGCCCATAATTATCTATAGGGTGGCTGTTGTCAGGAAGCGATGTTGAGTCAGTGTAGATAATATAATCCTCGTGGTATTGTTTGTCGTTTATATAAAGCTGTTTATTTTTTATTTCGATTACATCACCTCCACTACCAACAACACGTCTGATAAAGATTCTGGATGTGTCTTCCGGCAAATCAAATACAATGATATCGCCTCTTTTAGGACTGTTGTTTTTGTATGCCTGCTTGTCTACCAGAAGATGGTCTCCAATCAATAGTGAAGGCATCATTGAAGCATTAGGAATTTTAAATGCCTGAATGTAGTTATCTTTTATTGTTTTGCTGAGCACAGGCTGAACAAAAGAGGAGTTTACGAGAGAAATAATAACGAGCAGCGAATATCCGATTAGTGGCTGAAATTTAAGGGTATTGTCCGGATTCTTTGCAAGAAGTATTGAATCAATGAGAGCAAACGAATAAACCGAGATAAAAATCAGACCTGCTGCAATAATGTTGAACATAGGGAGAGGTTGTATAGCAATGAAAGCTGCCGCAATCAATAGAATTTCTGAAATAATGTATAGAAAGATGCCTCTTTTTATTTTACCGCAAGCCATCTGGCCGAGGCCAATCATAAAAAAAGTTAGAATTGTCGATAAGATAATGGTTGATATCTGGATTTTTGTAAGTTTATCTTCCATCTTTTTTTGTCTCCACATAACGACATAGCTGTGGGGAGCGGAGCGTCCCACACGAGCGCCTTATTGGGCGCTGGGATGATAACGAGGGCAGGTGATGGGAACATAGTGAAGCCATACCTATTTAAATATCGCTACCAATGTGCTTACCACCGTAGCCAGACCAACAACCGCTGCTACTGCGAACGAAGCCCAAGTAGCTAAACGTTGTGACCTCTGTAATTCGAGCATTTTTGCTTCCATATCCCGCCTATCTATATCATGATATTCACGAAATAGCCGCTCTGCATCGTGCCTTGCAGATTGGAGGCGATGCTCATCTTGGTTCCGTGCTTCTGGATCGCCGTATCCGCTACCCGATTGAAAAAGTTCGGAGGCTATCTGCGATGCCCTTTCACTTGCATTAAGCCACCTTAAGCGGGCTTCCTCGACTTCGCTGTGTTTTTCTTCTTTTGCCATGAGCTAAACCTTGGCCAGCATTATTTATACGCCCAACATTATATTTCAACTGCCCACTGTATTTTTTCTATTTCTTTAAGAAATATACCCATAAACTAAGGATAAATCAAGCAAAAATAGCGCATTACTGGCCGGAGAGGCTGTCTTATGTTGCGGGTTGCTGTGTTATGCAGATGCTGTATAAAAATTGAAAGCTGTTATGCAGGGGGGACCGGATTTCTTCTCTGAAAAAAATCCGGTCCCCGTCACGAAAGCGGCTACGTCAGGGCTGTATGCGCTCTGATGATGTTTCTTTTCAGGGTGGTTCCGGGCAACGGAAGGGTCTTTACCTCCACCATCACTCCTTCGGGGAGGTCTGCTGTCTCCTCTTCCAGCCGCTGGCCCTTGTTGAGGATGAAGAAGCCTCCATCCTTCACGAGATGGGCCGCCTCGCTGACGAGGTCTTTGACTGAGAAGAGCGCCCGCGTGACAGCGATGTCGCAGAGCCTTTCGGTGACCTCTTCCACCCGCGCCTCAATCACCTCTATATTGGACAAAGGCAAAGTCCTCTTCATGTGGCGGAGGAAGGAACATCTCTTCCTGGTAGGCTCAACAAGGAGCAGGGTGAGGTCATCACGCACAATCGCCATGGGGATGCCGGGAAAGCCTGCGCCGCTGCCAATGTCGCAGACGGTATGCTGCCCCTCGGGCACAAAGCTGAGGTAGAGAAGGGAGTCGAGGAAATGCTTGGTGACGATCTCCTCATCCTTCGTGAGGGCTGTGAGGTTATAGGCCTTGTTCCACCGCTTCAGCTCTGATAGGTAGACAAGAAACTTTGCGACTGTCTCTTCTGGTACGGAAAACCCCAGTTCCATGAGCCCTTTCCTGAGAATCTCTTCGCTCTTCACGCCTCTTCCCTCACTGTCCTTGCTCCCTGCCGTCCCTGTCTCTCAGCAGCCACGAGGAGAAGGGAGACGGCAGCAGGCGTCACCCCCGGTATTCTTCCCGCCTGGCCGATGGTCTCGGGCTGGACATCCCTGAGCTTCTCCACCACCTCACGGGAAAGACCGGGCACCACAGAATAATCGAAGCCGTCAGGTATCCTCTTTGACTCCAGCTTTTTCATCCGCTCCGCCAGCTCAAGCTGCTTCCTGATGTAGCCTTCGTATTTGAGATGGATCTCCACAAGGCTCTCTATCTCAGGGGTGAGGGGCTGAGGTGAAGGTGATATCGCTCGGATGAACTCATACCCGATCTCAGGCCTCTTCAGGAGCTTGTCAAGGGCTATGTCCTCAGGAATGGCTGTTGTCCCCTTCTCTGCAAGGGCGGCATTGAGCTCAGGGGTCGGTTTCGCCCTGGTGATCCTCAGCCTCTCCATCTCCTCCTCCATGAGCCTCTTCTTTTCCAGGAACCGGTCATAGACCGGTTCAGGCACAAGACCTGCTCTG
>JBAZFD010000220.1:0-4327 GCA_041653575.1 Thermodesulfovibrionales bacterium | reverse complement strand
CCTACACCTCTCAGCTAGCCTCCTCTCGACAGCGGTGGTTAGATGTGATCGACTATGCCTCCCGAGACTCCTTCAACTACGCCAACACCGTTCGCACAGTCCCTGAGTCTATGCCCCACACCGCTCCCAAAGGCGGCATGAGTATCAACTAACGGAGGGCACTCAATGCCCGATGTAGGATTTGCTCGATTACGTGATCCACGGCCTCCTGAAGAGATCGAGTCTCTTCCTGAGCCCCTCCTCCAGCAAATCTACCGCATGCAAGCGATGGAGAAGGGGGGACTAGAGGAAGCCTATAACCCAATGGAGGATGTGGCCCCGGTTGGGGGATTTAAGAAATTGCTCGGTCTGGGTGCTGGGGCTCTGGGGTTTGGTGGACTTAAGCTACTGAAACCCACAACCACTCTTCCAGAAGGAGTCAATCTTGGTGCAGCCCTTCGGGGTCTTGGCCGAGAGAACATACAAGCCCTTCGGGCAGGCAAGGCTCAAGTACCAGTGAGTTTTTATCAGAAGCGCCCTGTGGAATACGCGGGGGTGTATGAGCCTCCTGATAAAGTTACCCCCCTTGGCAGTATCGGAGTAAACACCCTTGGGCTCGGTCCCGCTTCTCCACAGGCAGTCTTGAAGCATGAGGTAGAACATCTTGGCCAGCGTCAGATTCCTTTCCAACGACGGGTAATTGATGAAACCTATTCCGCCGCGAGCAAGCAACCTGATTTGCTTGCACACGAAGATAATGCTTTTCTAGACATGCTCGACCCAGAATTACTTGCACAGGAAATGGGGGGGCATCCGATTGGGAAAGAAGTAGTAGCGGAAATGGCGACACTCCCATACAAACCCGAAGCGTATGGGTTGTCGGCAATTAGCCCTGAAGGGTTTTCTCAGTTAAGGGAATTGGTCCTACGGGAACGGAGAACGGCTCGGGGCCGCCTACGTTCTCAACAGCGAGGAAGCTAATGAATCTCGCACAGGTTACTCGGCTCGCCCAGTATCAGGCTGATATTATCAAACAAGCAGGCACAGCAGGCTCGTTTGTCACCTCTTATGAGCTTGATTCGTGGGCGAATAGAGGGAATGAGATTCTGGAGAAGGCTCTCCGCAATCTCCATGAAGATTACTTTGTGAAACGGATGGTTTCGACGGATACCACAGCGCAGACCATTCAGGGAATCTCCTATACTCCTACTACCTTGCAGCTTGCAGCCAATACCCAGATCATCTCTCTGCCCCCTGATATCCTGACCATCAAAAGTATCAAATGTGTTACGTCTGGGTATGAGGCTATGCCTATCGAACATCTCGATATGGCCTCGGGGAGATTTCAGGATCTCTATCGGTCTGCGTCTACGGATACCATCGATCCCGGGGATACCCTGTACTGGGATGTCTATGCCAATCGTAGCCTTCTCCTCGCACAGCCCTTGTCAAGTGCTGTGGATATTGAACTGCTCTATGTGGCTAAGACAAAGCGGTTGGTACGCTATTCTACTGGCACAGTCGCGGTCACCACAGGAACCGCTGCGGTTGCAGGCACTAACACCGTCTGGACCTATATCCCTCTGGACTCTACTTATCTTGATATTCACTTTGGGACATCGGCATCTGCAACCCTCCCCACTCCTGAACCCTCCTATGAATATGATGGCGTGAACAGGATGCGTGTCTCCTCTATCACCGACGCCACCAACCTTGTGCTGACCGCCGATAAGTCAGGCACCCTTGCGGCAGGCACAGGATACATTCTTGCTTCCCTTCCTCAAGCTCCTGAGGAATTTCACACAGCCTTAGCCGATTATGTCACCCACTGTATCCTCTTCAAAGCCAAGAGTGGGGCGGCGAGGGGATGGTATGATAAGTGGGCTGCTACGCTGAAGGAACTGAACTCCACTGCCTCTCGTCGTCAGTCCACGGATATTGAGGTGGTGGAGGGATGGGCTATTGACAATGTTGTCGATACGAGGATGGCATAATGGCCTTCGCCGTCCGGTCTGCTGAAGATGGGATGCAGGAATTCACCATTCAGGACGTAAAGAAGGGTGCGTGGACGCATGCCTCGCCACTCTCTACCCCTCCTGGATTCGCTCCCGCCATCACCAACTGGGATCTTCCTGGTGGCGTGCCTACCACCATGAATGGTGATGAGGTATTCCTGGATGGAGCCTATGCCGCAGGGACAGTCAATCTGCTCTGTGACCGGCGGACTATCTCAGCCCAGAACTATATCCTCGCCAAGCAAGATGCCACAGATGGCAGGGTGTATGTGTGGGTAACGAATGCCTGGAATACCCTAAGGACTGGACTCACTTCTACAGCCTCTCCCACCTACTGGACCTGGCTGCAATATGGGTCAGATCTCTTCATCACCAATCCCTATGATGGGGTGTATCGGTATGATGGGGATACCCTGATTCCCATCGGGGCCAAGGCAATAGCACAGGCTGAGGCGGATGAAGCGGCATTGTGGACAGGAGAGACCGCAGATACGACTAACTTCAGGGAAGGATTGCAGTCTGTCTATACCGAATCCTCTGGGTCTGCTGCGGATTTGGTCTATACCCCCTCGACTGCGCTGAACCTTACAACGCCTCGGTTGCTGGCCACAGCATACTCTCTTGCTGCTACCACTGGTACCGACTATATCCATTTCAAAGTGATGTTCTCTAACACAGGCACCATTGACACCACCAACACGAGAGTGCTCCTGACCACCTCTGCTGGGAATACCCTCAACTTCCCCCTGACTGCATGGGATAGTGATAGGAGTGGGACAGCATTCACCACCTCCCCCGTCGCAGGCACATGGTATGATGCCTACCTCAAAGCTGCTGATGGGACACAGGCAGGGACGTGGAATCCCGCCTCAGTCACCTCGCTCACGTTCTCTGTAGATACCTCCGCTGGCACCCTTCGCATGAATGTGGATGACATCTATGTCATCTATGCCAACACGATGCCTGCGGTGAGATATCTGGCAGAATGGAAGAATATCCTCTTCGGTGCCGCTACCACCGCCAACGAAGATACCATTTACTTCAGTATGGTTCAGGGACCTGATCTCTACTCCACAACTGCAAACCTCCCACTCAAGACTCGTGGAGAAGCCATCACGGGACTCAAGAATTACTTCTCCCAGTTGACGGTAGGAGCAGAGAATACTACCCATAGCCTGTCAGGAAGTGTGCAAGGATATACCTATCCTGCTTACATCTTCGATCAGCAGATGGTGTCGAGGGAGCATGGAGTCTCCTCTCACCGATCTATGGTCGAAGCGAATAACAAACTCTATTGGTGGTATAAAGGGATGATTATAGAGTATCGAGGGACGGGGACAACCAAGATATCCTATCCCCTCGATGTGACCCTTGCCACCAATAATGACTCTGCCCTAGACTATATCGTGGGTGCAGCCTTCCGTAAGAAGAATCAGGTGTGGTGGACGTGGCGTCGAAGTGGGGAGAGTGTCAATGATAGGGTACTGAGATATGACTATATCGAAGGGGCCTTACTCCCCACAGAAGGCTTATCTACCCCCCTCCTGTATGAAACATGGGTGAGTGGTACAGAGCGTCTCTTCACCATCGATACCACCTCTCGAAAAGTCTATCGTCAAGATTCCACAAACCTCTCCTTTGTGGGCACGGCAATCGAGGCATCGTTAGAGCTACCTCCTCTGGCCATTCCCAAACAAGCCTATGACTGGTTAGAAGCCTATATCCAGTACCTCACCAACACTGGCACCTTGACAGTCTCATATCGCGTGGCGGATCATTTGAGAGCCCTTCTCGCCGCTGCTTATAGCACCTCAGAATCTATCACCCAATCCGCAGCGGGAGAGTTGGGGAGAGTGCTTCTAGGGGATAGAGGTAGTCTCTTCCAGTTAAAACTCTCTACCTCTGGGGTGAAAGCCCAGATTCAATTTCCCCTAGTCATCTATGCTGACCCGCTGGATGCGAGGATCTTTGTCTGATGGCAAACTTCTCCGATCCTATCCCCGTCGATAGCGATGATGAACGACGGGATTCGTATACCGAGAACTGGTTGAGAGAGTTATTTGTCGCAGCTCAGAATCTCTCCCTGACACAGCGAGAAGGAGCGATTCAGAACTATGACAAGGCTGGCAATCTCGATGCCCAATATCTTGTCTTTACCTCTGGGGCAGCGGATGCCGAGAATACAATCCCCCATACCCTAAACCGAGTCCCTAAAGGATATATCATAGTGTTACAGGACAAGGCCTCCTCTCTCTACACCGGCACCACGACCTGGACTACCGCGAATATCTATCTAAGGGCTTCAACGACTACTGTCGCCTATACCATCATGG
>JBAZFD010000219.1:0-4391 GCA_041653575.1 Thermodesulfovibrionales bacterium | reverse complement strand
AGTGAATATCAAGATCGTCAGAAACGGCGAAACCATGAACCTGAAACTGACTGTCGGTGAGTTCCCGGCAGACAAGGCAGTGGCTGTCCTGAAGATGGACAATGCCCTGAAGGGCGTCTCTGTCCAGGACCTCACCGATGAGCTCCTCCAGAAGTTCAGCATCACCAAGAAGCTGAAGGGTGTGGTTGTGAACAACATCGAGCAGGAGAGCCCTGCTTCAGGGATCCTTACCAACGGCGACATCATCCTGGAGGTCAACAGGAAGGCTCTTTCCAGCGCCGCTGAATACACAGATCTGGTATCCAGGATTGAGAAGGGCCAGGACATCCTCCTCCTTATTGTGAGGGGAGGAAATTATCTGTACATAACAGTGCCCGGACGATAACTGAATTACTCAGCAGGAGACCCCGCCTGGTAAGGCGGAGGCGGTCTCCTGTGAGGGATACAAGGCCATGGAGGACAAGCTCCTCCATGGCCTTTTCCATGCCCCCCCTCAGCTCCCGGGGGAGCAGGTTCATAGCAATCCCCTCTGTCTTTCTCAGGCCGAGAAAAAGGAGCTCCCTCACCGCCTCATCAGCCGAGATTGCCATCTCCCCGCACCGGGGAACAGCTCCATTGCCGACGGCATTGAGATAAGCCTCCAGGTCCCTGACATTCTCCATTCTCACCCCGTCAATGAAGGAATGCGCCCCTGCGCCAACACCGAGATACTCCCCCCTTTCCCAGTAGTTCAGGTTGTGCCTGCACTCATGACCGGGAAGGGCGAAGTTGGATATCTCATAATGGCGATACCCCCGGGCTGCAAGCATGTCTATGGTCCTGTGGTACATCTCCTCAATGGTCTCTTCACCGGGGATGGTGATCTCTCCCCTGGAGAGGCCTGCATGGAGGGGGGTCCCCTCTTCAGGTGTCAGCTCATAGGCGGATATGTGCACAGGCCCGAGCTCCAGGGCAACGGCAAGGCTCTGCTCCCATTCCGGCATCCCCTGACCGGGCAGGCCGTACATGAGGTCAAGGGATATGGCGGTGAAACCCGACTTTTGGGCGATCTCAACAGCCCTCAGGGCGTCCCCTGTATTATGACTCCTGCCCAGAGCCAGGAGCTCGGCGTCATTGAAGGACTGGACGCCGATACTGATCCTGTTGATCCCAGCCTCCAGCAGCCCCTCTGCCTTCTCCGGACTGAGGGTCCTGGGATTCGCCTCAATGGTCACCTCAGCGCCAGGAGTCAGGGAGAACCGCTCCCTGATACTCTCCATGAGATCCCGGATCCTTCCGGCAGAAAGCATGGTGGGGGTCCCCCCTCCCAGATAGACCGTTGCAAGATCAGAAGCCTCCCCGCTCCTCAGCTCCATCTCCCTGATAAGGGCCCTGCTGTATCCCTCCGCGAGGGAGGAATCAAAGGGCAGGGAATAGAAGTCGCAGTATGAGCATTTCCTGATGCAGAATGGGATATGAATGTAGAGGGACCTGACCATTTGTTGTTGCTCCTTTTTTGTATTATAATCTCCCCTGTCGGGACTGCACAAAGGAGGAAGATATGGAACGGAAAGTGATCTATTTCGAGAAGCCGGGAAAAGAGAACAGCCCTGACTGCCTCAGGATAGTGAAGGATGCAATAAAAGAAGGCGGGTACAGGCATATCGTGATAGCAACCACTGAAGGCGAGACAGGCCTCCTCTTTGCAGAGGAACTGAAGGACTCAGGCCTGAACATTATTGCCGTCACCCACTCCTCAGGCTTCAAGGCCCCCAACACTATAGAGATGACCGGGGAGACGAGAAAGAAAATAGAGTCCTTCGGCGCACGGGTCTATACCGGGAGCATGCTCACCCATTCCATCGAAACCGCCTTCACCTCCCGGTTCCAGGGGCTCCATCCAACCATGATCGTTGCCCAGTCCCTGAGAAGGTTCGGCGAAGGCTCGAAGGTCTGCTGCGAAATCGTAATGATGGCTGCCGATGCAGGCCTCATCCCTGAAGAGGAAGAGGTGATTGCTGTTGCAGGGACAGCGCGCGGAGCCGACTCGGTTCTTGTCGTCAGGTCGGCTGCTTCAAAGAGGTTCCTCGATCTGAAGGTCCTTGAGGTCCTGGCAAAGCCACGGGGGTAAGCCTATGCCTCGATATACCCCTCTACCATGAGGTCATCGCCTATCTTTCTGACCTTCATATCCCTGACCCTGAAGGCCTCGGGAAGTCGCCTGAAGAGATGCCCTCCCACAGCAGGGATGGAATCCCTCCCGCCGATGATCTTGGGCGCAATAAAGAAGACCACCTTGTCCACGATACCTGCATGAAGGACCGATGAGGCAAGGGAAGAGCCGCCCTCCACCAGCACCGAGGTGATCTCCCGCTCACCAAGCCGCTCCATGAGCCAGCCCAGATCTGCACGATCCCCGTCGTGCTCGACAAACCCGATCCCCTTATCCTGCAAAAGCAGCCGCTTCTGTTCCCTCTCTGCCGACTGCTGCTTCCTGGCCACAACAATCGTCTCAGGAGGGGTGGTGAAGACCTTGAAATCAGGGGGAGTCTCAAGGCAAGGATCAATGATGATCCTCCTCGGGTTTTTCCCTCGCGGTATCCTTGCGGTGAGCTCCGGGTCGTCGGCCTTTACGGTGCCTATGGCTGTCAGAACGGCATCAACGCTGCTCCTCATCCGGTGAACAACGCGCCGCGCCTGGGGGCCTGTGATCCATTTCGACTCACCGTCAGGTGTGGCTATCTTGCCGTCAAGGGTCATGGCGACCTTCAGGATCACAAAGGGTCTCCTGGTGGCGATGAACTTGGCATAGGACTCGTTCAGCAGCCGGGCCTTGTCTTCCATGAGCCCTTCAGTCACCTCGATCCCGTGCCTCCGCAGCGCCTCGATTCCCTTGCCTGCGACCTTGGGATTGGGGTCCCTCATGGCCACAAAGACCCGGCTGATACCGGCGTTGATAATGGCGGCTGTGCAGGGCGGAGTCCTCTTGTCCAGGTGGCAGCAGGGTTCCAGGGTCACATAAAGCGTCGAGTCCTTTGCCTGGGTCCCTGCGGTATTGATGGCCAGGGCCTCGGCATGGAGCTCTCCCGGTTTCTTGTGAAAGTCCTCGGAGAGAATCCGGTCGTCCTTTACAATAACAGCGCCCACCATGGGGTTGGGACTCGTCCGTCCCCCGGCGCGGGCAGCAAGGCTGAGTGCCCTCTGCATAAACTGTCTGTCTTTCTCGGAAATCTCCATAGGTTCACCAGATCAGGTGAAGAATAGTATAACCTTAATTTTGCATAAAAAACAGCTCCGGCTATGCAACCAGAATCCAGTATCAACTTTGCGCGGGGATGCATTTGTACGGTTTCAGCGGGCCGTCTTGCCTCGCCGGAACGGTGAGGCGGCCCGGTGCCTCGGAGCGAAGCGAGAATGAGTGAGAATGTGTCCCCCCGCAAACTCCGAGTTTTTTGGTGGTGGATTCTGGTCCGGTTATGCAATTGCAGGGGTAAGGATCATAATGGAAGAGGGAATTTCCCTCTTGAGGCGGGATTCAGGAATCAAAAAGGGGATCTTTTACCGGATCGGTTGCTCAATGAGCAGCCCTGGTACTCTTTTCGTGGAACTCCATGTTGAGGGAAAGCATCTGCTGCTGGAAACTCCGGTAGTCGATACCGAAATCATGGTGGAGCGATGCCGCGATCTCCGCATAACGGCCGAAGACCTCACCTGCTGAGGCGCTGCTGTAGCTGTGGCTGAAGTCGCTGCAGAGGAGATCTGCCTCGTCGGTATTCAGGTAGGGCGTCCTTTCCAGGGCAAGCTCTATCTCAGCCCTGATCTCCGCCTTCAGATCCTCCGTCTCTTCGCCGTTGACCCGCCGGGAAAAAAGCCTTCCCACATTCAGGTCGGCCATATCAAGACAACGCGCAAAGGCGCAGCAATTGGGGCAATTGAACCGAAGCTCGTCCTTCAGGGTCTCTGCAAGGCATCTCTCCAGGACAGCCCTGAACGTCTCATCCTGCCCTGGAGGCATCACCTTCAGCAGCTGTGAGACAAATCCCTCGCTGTCCTCTGCCACAGCCGCGGGGGTCTCCCTGACACGCTTGGAATTCTCCGCCCCTATGATGCTGTTCGCAAGGACCACATAGTAGCGCAGCTCCTCCGGAAACAGCGCGAGTTTTCTCCTGAAATCCCTGTCGCTGAGCTCGTAGAGGATAGCCAGTTCGGTTAAGGTCTTCTCTTTAGACATGCAACGGCTTCCTTAAAGAAGGGCAATCATCCGCACAAACCGCGGGAATGAAAGGACTCCCCCGCCGGTGAGAACAATCGGAATTCAAGCAAAGCGCAACACTCAAAATCACAGGACTCAGGCAGAGGGACGTCTGAACCTCAGGGCCTTCAGCCTCTTTCTCTTTGCCTCTCTCTGCTTC
>JBAZFD010000218.1:0-4392 GCA_041653575.1 Thermodesulfovibrionales bacterium | reverse complement strand
TCGTGGCCTCTCTAAATCGTGCCAGAGACACGATTCTGGCAGGCGGCAGGTAGAGATGGGGGTCAAGGGCTAGGCCGCCCTGGCTGTATTGAGATCATAGGCGGGTGACTAGCAAGTGAAAGCTGTGAAAGTGAGGAAACCTGAAAGGGGAAAACCGAATCTGTGCCTCGTAGACGGAGGGGAAACCCTACGAGAGTACATATGAGCAAGTTTATACACTTAGTGAGGTCACTCGTCGTAGGAGGGGGAGGGGGGGGGCAGTCACGTGTACTGAAAGGCAACAGCGTGACTGTGCCTCCCCCTGAACCCCAGGAGGTGAGATGAGAAGGCTGTGGGTGATGATTTGGGCGAGATGAATAAGGAATGACAGAAGGGAGGTTTACCAGGATGCGGTGCTCCAAAATGATCCTATACCGTTCACGGAAGGACGATGTTACAGAACGGCCATGTGGGGACGATGCGATGTATATGGTGAACGGCCAGCCGCTGTGTCCACTGGACACTCCATTTGCGTATCGGAAGCCTGAGTTCAAAATCAAACAGCAGGGCGAGCAGTATGATAACTCAGGCTGTTAAGAGGGTGAGGTTCGACGGACTGGCCAGGAAGACCAAGCGTGAGGAGAAGAAGGCTGAGCGTCGGGGCCAACGGGAGGCTGTGCTGGCACTGGTCGGTGAAGTGAATTGGACGCTCTGCTGTTTCTGCTGTTATGCGGAGTTTGTTGGCAGCGCGTGTGATGATGGATATTCGGAGTGTCACCACCCATTGTCAGCGGTTGAGCCGTGTGCGGATAACATCGATCCTGACAGTGATTGCTGGGGCTTCCGGCTGATGGGGCATCTTACGGTCAGTGATGTGGCTGACATCGTGGGCTTGATGTTGTACCGCTTTGACCCAGAGAAGACGACGTATCGCATTGAACAGGATGATGCTAGGGTCTGGCAAGTCCTTGTCAGAGGGTTTGAGCAGAAGGCGTACAAGGAGGCTCGGATGGACGAGTTGGCGGGGTTGCCGCCAGGGTACGGGGCAGCTCACATGGGATTCCCAGACTGAGGAGGGTAGGAATGGGGCGGGCATACAAGTGTGATGGTTGTGGGAGGCTCTGCGATGGGTTGGCAGCCACCCTGTCTCCTACTTCTTTTGGAAGGAAAGCGCGGGTGCAGGCCATCGAGGTGGGGTTGGGTGACTACGCTGAGATAGCTCAGGAGAAGCTAAGGGTGTGTTTTTCAATCTCCCAGGTGGTTGAGGGCGAGAAACTCATTGAGACGGTGGAACTCTGTCCTGTGTGTCAGGTTGCCACTGTCTTGAGGGCAGGGATCAGCTTGGCGTGGAAGCACGGCATCCCTTTGCATTGGGATGCGGAAATCCAGCGGCTTTGTGTGAGGGAAGACGCCTGCCTATTTCTTGTGGAGCCGAAGGACGAACCGGAGAAGTCGAAGAAGTCGAGGAGGACGAAGAAATGACCGGAAATCCAGGGATGTGCAGCACGAGACATCAGTTCAGGGGTAGGGGGAGGTGGTGCCTGACCTGCGGCCATGCCCAAGGGGATGACTGTCATCGTCGTCCACGAGGCGAATGCGACAAGCAACAAGGGGTGAGGAACCGGATAGGGCTGGAGATAGCTCGGGAGGCAACCAGGGCCAGTGACGAGTATGGGCCGTTCGCCACCTTGCCAGAGGCGTGGGGAGTGCTCCAGATGGAACTCAGGGAACTGGAGGCAGAGGCATTGGTGAACTGGCGCAAGCGTGATCGGGCGAAGGCGCGAGATGAGGCTATTCAGGTGGCTGGTGCGATCCTGAACCTTGTCTACTATTGTTTTGACGAGTGATGAAGGACAAGCTGGGCGACCGCTGTTGGAAGTGTGGCTGGTTTAGCTTCAGGACGCACTGGTGCCGGAAACTGCACAAAAGGATCAGGAAGGATAACCCTGTATGGAGTGGCTGTCTCAGGGGAGGCACGGCGCATGTTTGATGTGCTGGGACGCATAGGGTGACATGTACAACGGAAGCTGCTGGAACGTCGATATCGGAATAAGGTGCTTGTAGAGTTCTGGGACTCACAAGGGGTGGTGCATAGGAAGCTGATGGACAGTCAGAGGACAGGCAGTACGGCATACATGAGATCGGATGGTGTGCGAGTGGAAATTGTGAAGTGCGACCCTTCGGTCTCCCTTACTGCGCTTGAGGATAGGAGGAACTGATGGACCTCTGGAGGATTTTAGGGTTGGACTCCGGCGTCGTCAAAGGGCCGCTGGCGATGCTGATAGCCACGGAATGTGATTGCCTAGCGGCCAACTGTGGTCTCCAAGGGCCGGACGAGGAGTTGCAGTGTCTGGCTCACCTGGACAGTGGAAGGGTTCATTGGTGCCCGATCTTCTATTGCCCCGAGAACTTCATAGGGGGCGGCCTGGGCGGTTGTGTAGACTTCACTCCCAGGAAAGGGTCGGAGGATCAGATCATTGCCTTTGTAGAGGCCATGCGGAAATGAAGGAGGGGCAGGTTGGAGTCAGGAGAGTTCACTTCGTTATCGAGGGGGAGTGGTTCACCAATCTCTTGAGGCAGATGTGGGTGGAAGGGAGTGAGGCCAAGGCAATCAGAGTGTGGGAGGCTGCCTTTCCAAAGCAGGCGACTCCGGTGGCCCTACGGGATACTTTTCTTCGGCTTGTTTCTGGTAAGGCGAAGTTCACAGGGACATCAGATTCTCCAGGGCTACAGATGGAGCCGGACGATTGCCGTTTCTATCAGGGTGACGAATCCCTTCCCTTGCTGAACAGTTGGGAGGATGTCATCTTACTGAAGAAGACGCGACTTTATGTGGCTGAGTTAGACCTTCGTAGGTTTCGGTATGGCAGGAGGTTTATGGATCAGCCAGATGAGCCGATCAACGTCTTTGAGTGGGCTAAGGCTGTTGATGAGAACAGGCTTGAGAATAACCTCCGACGTGTGGTGAACGGGTACCTGACCGATATCCAGAACCTGTGTGTCGGCTTTGGGGCAGACTTGAAGTTGGACATGTTGCCGACAGAGGAAATCCCGTTACTGACGGGGCCAACGGCCCTGAGACGGCGGGATGAGTATGCCACCTATCTTCAGTGCAAGAGGGCGTACTCGGTGGTCCGTTCCCAGTTGGAACCAATCGACAGGTACTTCAAGGCGAAGTACGGGGAGGCTATCTGCACTTTCAACTGGCAGGATGTGAAGGATGCCTGCGGTATTCCGGTCAGATACGAGGAGCAGCTTGACAAGGCTGTTGACGCCGCACGGGAGGACATGGCTGGGGAGCCGGAGAAGATCAACCCCAGTGTGATGGTGCCCATACTGGATGTGAACAAGTACATCCGAGATGCGATCAGAGAAGGGGATCGTGAGGTCATCGAGCCAGAGGACGTGATGACCACGGTCTGGACATCCGGCTATATTGATCGCAAGGGTCAGTTCTATGGGTGTTCTGATCTTGGGCATGTGGCTTTTGCTGATAACCTTTGTGAGAAGTTAGGGCTTGAGGTTGAGGGAACGACCAATAGTAGTGAGATTATAGACAGGCTTGGGTGGGTAAAGGTATCGATGGGCCGCTTCTTCTGGGATACGGCAAAACGGCCATCGAAGGCACAAGAGAGAACAATGATGGACTATATGTTGGCGAAGGGCATGAAGACGGCGATCTTCAATGTCTTCGGGAAGCCTCAAACACTGATGGAGGCTTTGGAGGATGGTCAGTTATGAAAGACTTAGATCGGATCAGAGGGCTGGTGCCGGAGTGGGGTCGGAAGTACGGTATTGGGCAGTTTACCTATGAACGGTTTTGCCAGTGGGTAGTCGAGACGCGCCCCGATCTTGCGGCTGAGGCTTTGGCAGGGCTTCTGCGAGGAGAGGCAAAGAAATGAGACGTGACGGCGAACACTGGGCGCATTACTGGGTGCGGCTCCTGGATATATTCTCGGTGGAGATTACGGCGTTGCTTGTAGGGGGTCTGTGGCACGAACACCCAGTTGTGCTTGGTCTTGGGGTTCTCGTCAGTATGGGCGCAGTGGTCTATGCTGCTGCTGGTGAAGGCGAGATTACGGGGTGGCTCATAGACTTGATGTGCTTTCTACTGTTGAACAGAATGAGCCTAACCATATTGGCCGTGGCTTATGCAGGGGTCATGGCCGTGGCAGGCAGGAGGGAGAAATAGATGGCAGGCAAAAAACAATCGGACAAGAGGCAAGGGAGGAGGGAGGAAGCGTACAGACTGGCCCAGATAACCATGTGGTTCATGGAGAAGGCGGCGAGGACAGCGGCTTCTCAGAAAGGAGTGACTTATGAGCAGGCGCGTGTTCTGACCATGCTTCTGAAAGCGAAGACTCCTCAGAAACCCCTGGACATGTCGAAGACCTTGCTACAGAGACCACACAC
>JBAZFD010000217.1:0-4392 GCA_041653575.1 Thermodesulfovibrionales bacterium | reverse complement strand
AGTAGAGGAGCTCTACGTTTTTCTCTCCCAGCCCCTCAATGTCCAGGCCTCCCCTGCCGGCAAAGTGCCTGATCCTTTCCTTGACCTGGGCAGGGCAGTCAAGGTTGATGCACCTGACAGCCACCTCCCCTGTTTCCCTCGCCGTCTCGGAGTCGCAGACAGGACAGTTTTCAGGGATTGGGACCTCTCTTTCTTCCCCTGTCCTTTTGTCTGTGATCACAGCCTTCACATGGGGGATCACATCGCCTGCCCTCTCTACGATGATCCAGTCACCCACCCGGACATCCTTCCTCTCCAGCTCATCCCAGTTGTGGAGTGTTGAGCGGGAGACCGTGACCCCCCCGATCCTGACAGGCTCCAGGATTGCCACAGGGGTGATCGTCCCGGTCCTTCCTACACTGGAGAGGATTTCCCTGACCTTTGTTGTCCCCTGGTGAGCAGGGAACTTGTAGGCAACTGCCCAGCGGGGCTCCCTGGTCTTGATCCCCAGGAGCCTCTGGAGTTGAAAGGAGTTCACCTTTATTACCGCGCCGTCGGTTTCAAAGGGAAAGAGCCTTCTTTTCTCTTCTATCTCCCCGATGACCTCAAGGGCCGCATCAATGCCTTCAGCCTTTTTTAGCAGCGCCGGAGTGGGGAAACGGCCATCCCTCAGCCATTGAACGAACTCCCCCTGCGACTGAAACTCCTTTCCCTTCAGTGCCCCGAGGCCGTAACAGGCGAGATGGAGCCTCCGTGATGCGGTCATGGACGGGTCGAGCTGCCTCACAGAGCCGGCTGCTGCATTCCTCGGATTGGCGAATAGGGACTCTCCCTGCGCCTCCCGTTCCCGGTTCAGCCTCTCGAACTCATCAATCTCCATGTAGACCTCGCCCCTGATATCGATCTCCTGGGGGATGTTTTCACCCTCTATCTTCAGGGGCACAGATCTGATGGTCCTTATATTCCTGGTTACATCCTCACCCTCATACCCATCGCCCCTTGTAGAGGCCTTGAAGAGCTGTCCGTCACGGTAGCTGAGCTCAATGGCCAGGCCGTCATACTTCGGTTCTACGGTGTAGAGGACCTCTTCGTCGGACTTGAGGAATCTCCTGACCCTTTTGTCGAACTCCCTCACCTCTTCATAGGAAAAGGCATTGTCCAGCGAGAGCATGGGCTCCGCGTGCCCGACCTTCTCAAACCTGTCCAAGGGAGGGGCGCCCACCCGGAGGGTAGGGGAGTCAGGCAGGAGATACCCGTATTGTTCCTCGAGTTGCTTCAGCCTGAGATAATTCCTGTCGTACTCCTCGTCGGATATGACAGGGGAATCCAGGACATGGTACCTGTAACTGTGGTAGTTCAGCTCAGTTACCAGTTCCTCAATCTCCCTTTTTATTGCAGCAGTGATCTCTTTGCTCATCCCTCACCTTTGTCTTTTTCAAGGCTTTCCAGGAGGAAGGCAAGAGCGGACAGGGCTGCCTCCCTTTTGTTCTCCTCCCGTTCCCCCCTGAGTCTGAGCTCCCTTGTCTCTGTCCTGCCCTTCCGGCTGACAGCGATGTAAACAAGCCCTTTCTCCTTTCCCTCAAGGACACCTGGCCCCAGATTGCCTGTGCTGGAGACAGCGTAGTCAGAATTGGTGATATCCCTGATCCTCTCTGCCATCTCTCCGGCTGTCTCATTGCTCACCAGCCCGCACCGGGCTATGGTCTCAGGGGATACGCCGAGTATCCTCATCTTGGCCTCCGGGGAGTAGGCAACAACGCCGGCAAGAAAAAAGGCGCTGGCACCAGGGAGCCCGGTGAGGTAGTGGCTGATGAGCCCGCCGGTGCAGGATTCAGCCGCAGAGACTGTCATTCCTGCGTCTCTGAAGGTTTTGCTGACTTCGGCTGCGGGATCGGAAAGCATATCCTATTTTACAGGAACTGTCAGGCCGGGAGATCATAAAAAAAAGTTCTGGACTTTAGGTTCTGAAAGGTGCTATCATGAAACTCCTTCGGACGGGAAGGGGTCAAGTAACTCGTCAGAAAGCCTCCTTAGCTCAGTAGGATAGAGCACAGGTTTCCTAAACCTGGGGCCAGGGGTTCGAATCCCTTAGGGGGCACCACTTCTTTCTTCTTTAATAAGTAATTCAAACCAAATGAACGCCATAGAGCTTTATAAAAGACTTCCCCGGAAGAACTGCGGTCAGTGCAGGCCGAAGGCCTGTATGCCCTTTGCCCTTTCTGTACTGAAGGGGGATGCAGCCATATCCGAATGCCCCCTTCTTACTGAGCAGGAGCGGGAAGAGCTGGGGGCAGGTATCACGCAGTCCGACTGGCGTGAGGAGCTCATAGCAAAGCTCCGGGAGGAGATACAACGCATCTCCTATACCGATATTGCAGAGGGCCTCGGCGCCGTCCTGGATAAGGGCTCGCTTGTTATCCGGTGCATGGGAAGGGATTTCAGGATCTCACCCGAGGGGGAGATTGAGTCGCAGGCCGCAATGACGCCGTGGATGAAGATCCTCCTCCTGCATTATGTGAGGACTGCCGGCAAGGGTGATTTTACCGGGAAATGGGTTTCTTTCAGCGAGCTGAAGGCCGGCATGGTGAAGGCCTCTGCTTTTCAGGCTGAGTGTGAGGAGCCGCTGAAGGAGCTCTTCGACAGGGACAGCGGGAAGGCAGCTGCAATCCTCCAGAGGCTGGGCGGTCTGAAACAGGAGGGGTTTCCCACCAGAGAGGCCTATCTTCTCTCCCTGCTTCCCAAGATACGGGTGGTCATTCTCTACTGGCCTGAGGAGGAGGATTTTCCCTCAAGGGTCAAGATTCTTTTTGACGCTCTTTCAGACAGTTTTCTCGATGTAGAGACCATAATATTTCTTGCCGAGGGGTTTGTGCACAATCTGGAGGCTCAGATGTCTCTTGACAAGGGATGAATTATATGTTAAAAATGATGATCTAAAGTTTCCCCAATTTTGCAAAAATATAATAAAAGGAGGTGACGACGTAATGAAGAAGACTTTTGCATTTATTCTTTCTCTTATGCTTCTCGTGGCTTTCACATTCGCCATTGGTTGCAAGAAGGCTGAAGAGATGGCTCCCGCTGAGGCTCCTGCCCCCGCAACTGAGCCCGCTCCTGCACCCGCTCCCGCTCCTGAGCAGGCAGCTCCTGCTGCTCCTGCTGCTCCTGCTGAGCAGGCTCCTGCACAGAAGTAATGCGTATATAAACACCATGGGGGTGAGCAATCACTCCCATGGTGTTGCATTTCAGGGGTAAAACTGGTATAGTTACAACATAGTTTAGACATTCAGAGATGTTTTAAATGAAGAGTGGGTCTTCCCCACTCTTTTGTTTTAATAAGACCTGTAACAAAGGGATGGAGATGGAGACAAGCCCTGTAAGAAAAAAAGTGTATGACCTCGCCAGTCGGCTGGTGGAGGATGAAGGACTGGAACTGGTTGATGTGGAGGTTCTGGGAAAAGGCAAGCGGCTCCTCCTGAGGGTGATCGTTGACAGGGAGGGCGGAGTCAGGATCAGCGACTGCGAAAAGATAAGCAGGGATCTTGCGGCCCTTCTCGATGTGGAGGACCCTATCGCTGGGCCCTATCTGCTGGAGGTCTCGTCACCCGGGCTTGATCGTCCCCTGGTGAAGCAGGCCGACTTTGAAAAGAGTATCGGCAAGCTTGCGAGGGTGGTTACAAAGGAAAAAATTGATAACCAGACCTTCCTGCTGGGAAGGATAACGGATGTGGGAGAGGGTTGGATAAGGCTCAGACCTGAACCGCAGAACCCGGTTAAAGGGAAAAGGAAAAAAGCCGTTGATGAGGAGCAGGCCGGGGTGAATGATATCTTCATTTCCCTGGACAAGATCTCCAAGGCAAGGCTTGAGATAGAGTTCTGACAGTAGTGATGATTTCGGAAGTTGAGAAAGGGGGAGTCAGATGTCAAAGGAAATGTGCTATGTAATAGACCAGTTAAGCAGGGAGAAGGGGATAACCCGTGATGCGCTCCTGCAGGTTCTGGAGACGGCAATGCTTTCCGCTGTGCGCAAGAAATTCGGTGGAAGGCTGAACATTAACCTTACTATAGATTCCAAGACATGTGACATCCAGGTCTATGAGACGAAGAGAATTGTGGAAGAGGTGATTGACAAGGATGAAGAGGTTGCCCTGGAGAAGATCCGGGAGACCTATCCCAATAAGGCCCTTGGGGATACCCTGGATTTCCCGATTCCCCTTCAGGACCTGGGCAGGATAGCGGCCCAGACTGCAAAACAGGTCATATTCCAGAAGGTGAGGGATGCTGAGAGAGACATCATCTTCGAGGAGTACAAGGACAAGGTCGGTCAGATCATCAGCGGAACGGTTCTGAGAAAAGAGAAGGGAAACTACTATATAAGCCTGTCAAAAACAGAGGGGGTGCTGCCTCAGAGAGAGA